>CAZECZ010000023.1:0-12371 GCA_964510815.1 uncultured Aestuariivirga sp. | reverse complement strand
ATCCGATCAAGGAGCTGCTGGACGCCTGCCGCAATTATCCCGGCGTGTCCAACGCCCGGCGCATCACCTTCGAATATGTGATGCTGAAGGGCGTCAACGACTCACCGGAAGACGCCAAGCGGCTGGTGAAGCTGCTGGCCGGCATTCCCGCCAAGATCAACCTCATCCCGTTCAACCCGTGGCCGGGTGCGCCTTACGAATGCAGCGACTGGGACATGATCGAAACCTTCGCCGAGATCATCAACCGCGCCGGCTACGCTTCACCGGTCAGGACGCCGCGCGGCCGCGACATCATGGCGGCGTGCGGGCAGCTGAAGAGCGAGAGCCAGAAATTGCGGGCGAAGGAGAGGATGGCAGCTCCGTGAACATGGTACAGAATTTGAGACAGAGCTTGCGATGAATTGCCATTAAGTTGAAAAAACTCGCATTGGGAGGGTGAAATGTCTGATCGTAAGCAGATCAGCAAAATACTTGATTGTCTTGGCGAAAACCCGTTGTTTCATCTCATGCTGGGCTCTCGGGAGTTGTTTCATTCAAATTTTCTTTTCTGGCTGATGGATCAAGACAAGAGATTGATTGGACGGCTTCTGGAGGTTACCGTTGATGATGCCGATCAGTGTCGGATTGAACGAGAAAAGTATGGCGTAGACTTGGCTATTCTCGATCTTTCTACTGACCGCATTCTGGCTGTCGTTGAAAATAAAGTCAAAGACATGCCTCGTCGCGATCAATTGGAGCAATATTCTTCCAAGAAACCCTTCAAAGATGCAGATAAGATACTTCTCTCTATGGAGCCTCCTCAGTTTGACTGCCATGAGTTGGGATGGCGAACGCTCTCGTATTCCGTTCTTGCGGAGAGAATTAATCGGGCGTCGAAGTCTCCAAATCAAGAGCATCCGACGATCATCGCGCTTTATGTTAAGTTGCTTCAGGATATGTCCAAGCTTTTTCAGTTCATGCGAGAGCAAGACAAAAAGTGCCTGAGATACTGGTTCTGTCGCAGCGAAGCATTGAAGATGGAATCGAGCGAAGTCGACAAGAAGCTCGATTCTCGGCGACTTCTTGATATTTTTAACAAGCGGCGGGCTGGTGCCTTGTTAAATGAATTGGACCAAGCAATCGGCGAAGATGACATATCAGATCATCTGATACGAGTCCCTCGCCCTAGTGATTCAATCGAAAACAAGATCGCAATACATTCTCATACCAATTTGATGAACAAGAATCCCATTGTATCTTTTGTATTGAACAAGAGAGTGAATGGACGTCGTCTGGGCCTCGGCGTGCAAGTTGAGGGTCGTCAATACAGACGATTTATTGAGTGGGAGAAGTTCAAAGTCAAACAAAGTGCCGATGTCGACGATGTGGAATTTGTGGTCAATGATGGAACAAAAGGGAAGCGAGTTGAAGATGACAAGCATCAGAAGCGACTTCGGGACTTTGTCGAGAAGACAGATAATTTCAGGTGGCTGTTCATTGGTGATCCCAAGCAAGGGCATTTGGCGTCTCCGGGCGGCGGAGTAGATGAGACCCGCAACTTGCCGACCAGGATGAAGAAAGAGTTTTGTAGCTATGCGCCGAACTTTGTGTACCGCTACGTGGACGTAGGGTTTGGTGACAGCGATTCGCTCACCGATGCAGCGCTTAGCCCGCATGACCTGGCCAAAACGATAGTAGGCGATCTGAAGTATGCATTGGATCGGCTGCGTGACGATGGTTATGTTTCCGCGTACAGCCATTTTAAGCCGGGCGAATCTGCATAGAGTTAGCACTTGACGCTCCTTTGAGGGGTGATGGATCGAAGGAATGCAGGTATTTGTCCCCAAGAACATCGCTCACCATGCCCCGCGTCCTGAAGACCATCCTCGGCCTCGTTATCATCGCTGCCATCGCCATGGCGTTCGGCTGGATTTTAACCTGGAAGCTCGGGCTGGCGCCTGAGGCCGCGCGCGAGGTGCTGCTGCTCTATGGGGCAGCGGCGGGCGTGCTTTCGATCCTGCTGGTGGCGGGCACGGTGATGCGGCTCCGCGGTCACGGCTACTACATCATCGTGGGCGGCGTGGTGTTCCTCGCCGTCGATGCCTTCGTCTGGTGGGGTGGCGCTTCGGCATCCTGCCGGGGCCGAAATTCCATCCGCATGGTTTCGTGCCGGCGGGTGCCATGGGGGTGTTCCTCGGTCCCGTCTATCGAATCCTTGGGCCTTGACCTCGGACCACGTTGCGGCTCTAGCACGGGCCCATGGCCGCTCCCGACATCTCAGCCGACCAGCAGGGCCGCTGGGCGGAACTCGTTACGCCACGCTACCTGTTCGCCACGGCCACCGTGTCGCTGGGCATCGTGCTGTTCGCCTTCAACGCGTTTCTGGTTGCCACCGCCCTGCCGACGGCGGTGAAGGATCTGGGCGGCGCCCCGCTGCTGTCGTGGGCGACGAGCCTCTATCTCATCCTGTCGATCCTGAGCGGGACCAGCACGGCGCTGGTGATGCATCGCATCGGGGCCCGGTGGATGTTCATCCTGTCGGCACTCGCCTTCCTGGCGGGAACGCTGGTGGCCGGCTTGGCACCCTCCATGCCGGTGCTGCTGGCGGGCCGGGCGCTGCAAGGCGTGGCGGCTGGCTTCATCGAGGCGGGCTGCTATGTGCTGATCCCCAGGCTGTTTCCGTCGCGCCTCATCCCCAAGGTGTTCGGCGTCGAGGCCATCGCCTGGGCGCTGGCGGCGTTCGGCGGGCCGGCGCTGGCGGGCTATCTGGCCGAAGCCGTCTCGTGGCGGGCATCGCTGCTCTCCGCCGTGCCGCTGGTCGTCGTCTTCCTCGCGCTGGTGCCGGTGGTGGTGGCGCGCGACCTCGAGGACCGCCGGGCCGTTCAGGTCCCCTGGGTGAAGCTCGGCGGCATCGCTGTGGGCATGCTGCTGATCACGCTGGCCAGCATCGCCGGTAGCAACGCGGCGAAGTTCGGCATGCTGGCGCTGGCTGCCGGCATCTTCGTCGTCACGGCGCTGAGCGACCGCTGGCGGCTTCCCCGGCTGTTTCCGCACGGGGCCTTCGCGTTGAACTCCATCACGGGCCTCGGGTTCTGGACAGCGCTGGTCATGCCGGTGGCGCAGGCGGCCGCCGCGGTGTTCCTGGTCTATGCCCTGCAATTCCTTTGGCAGTATTCGGCGCTGGAAGCCGGTCTCGTCGGCGCGGTGATGGCGCTGAGCTGGAGTTCGTCGCAGTTCCTGCTCGCCACCTTCGGTACCGCCCGCTTCCGCCTGCACATGATCTGGGTCGGCCCGGTGCTGCTGGTGGCGGGCCTCGCCGGCATTGCCGCAGCGCTGGCGTTGGAGAGTTTCGCGACACTGATCGCCGCGCAGGTGGCCGTCGGGCTGGCCTTCGGGCTTAACTGGAGCCCGCTCAGTCAGGTGGTGATGGAATCGGCACCCGCCGCCGAGCGCGACGGCACCTCGGCGCTGTTGCCCACCATCATGGCGGCGGGCTACGGCATCGGGGCCGCGGTGTTTGGTGTCGTCGGCAATGCGCTCCACTATGCGGCGGCGGAAGGCGAGACGCTTCTTGGCGTCATGCTGGCGATCTTCCTCATCGCTGCCGGGATCGGCATCGCCGCGGCCGTCACCGGCATCCGCATGGCGGTGCTGGTGCTGCGGCGGGGCACGGCGTCATTTGCCTCTGCCGGAGCGCCATGATAGGGCACTGCCGATTCATCGCCGGAAGAGTGTCATGTCCAAGCAAAAAGTGAACAAAGTCGTCCTCGCCTATTCGGGAGGGCTCGATACCTCGATCATCCTCAAGTGGCTCCAGACCGAATATGGCGCCGAGGTCGTGACCTTTACCGCCGACCTGGGGCAGGGCGGCGAGCTGGAGCCGGCCCGCAAGAAGGCCGAGATGCTGGGCATCAAGGAAATTTACGTCGAGGACCAGCGCGAGGAATTCGTGCGCGACTTCGTCTTCCCGATGTTCCGCGCCAACGCCGTGTATGAGGGGGTCTACCTGCTCGGGACCTCCATCGCCCGGCCGCTGATCGCCAAGCGGCTGATCGAGATCGCCGAAGAAACCGGGGCGGACGCCATTGCCCATGGCGCCACCGGCAAAGGTAATGACCAGGTGCGCTTCGAGCTCACGGCCTATGCGCTCAACCCCGACATCAAGGTGATAGCACCCTGGCGCGAGTGGAACTTCAAGAGCCGCACCGATCTCATCGAATTCGCCGAGGCGCACCAGATCCAGGTCACCAAGGACAAGCGCGGCGAGGCGCCGTTCTCTGTCGATGCCAACCTGCTGCACTCGTCGTCCGAGGGCAAGGTGCTGGAGGATCCCTGGGTGGAGCCGCCGCCTTACGTCTACCAGCGCACCATCGCGCCGGAGGACGCGCCGGACACGCCGACCTACATCGAGATCGAGTTCAAGAACGGCGATCCCATCGCCATCGACGGCAAGGCCATGAGCCCGGCCACCATCCTCACCGAGCTGAACCGGCTCGGTCATGACAACGGCATCGGCCGGCTGGACCTCGTCGAGAACCGCTTCGTCGGCATGAAGTCGCGCGGCGTCTACGAAACCCCCGGCGGCACCATCCTCTTGACCGCTCACCGGGCCATGGAATCGCTCACCCTCGACCGGGAGGCGGCGCATCTCAAGGACAGCTTCATCACCAAATATGCCGAGCTCGTCTATTACGGCTTCTGGTTCTCGCCGGAGCGCGAGATGCTGCAGGCGGCGATCGACAAGGCCTCCGAGAACGTCGAGGGCACCGTCCGCCTCAAGCTCTACAAGGGCAATGTCATCGTCGTTGGCCGCAAGTCGCCGAAGTCGCTCTATTCCGATGCGCTGGTCACCTTCGAGGACGACCGCGGCGCCTACGACCAGAAGGACGCGGCCGGCTTCATCCGCCTCAACGCGCTGCGCCTGCGCACGCTGGCGGCCAGGAAACGCAACACTTAAGCCATTGCGACGATTGGCCTCGGTCATCGCCGCAAAGCTTTCAGGAGGGGCATTACCTGTGGCTATCCTAGGGTAATTGCCTCCTGCCTCACTCCCCGTCTCGTCATGATATTGACAAACCGGCAGCAAATTGACGATTGTGACGGGGAAGATCTCGATCTCGGATGTGGGGGCGCATCGGGGGATGAGGTGTGTATGTCTGTAGGGCGAGGCATTCATACCGTCATAGGCGCAACGCAAGAGAAGTAGGGTTTTTGATGCGTGGGATTATTTTGGCAGGGGGGAGCGGCACCCGCCTCTACCCGCTGACGCTTGCCATTTCGAAGCAGTTGCTGCCTGTCTACGACAAACCGATGATCTATTATCCCTTGTCGGTCCTCATGCTGGCCGGCCTGCGTGATGTCCTGATCATCTCCACGCCCCACGACCTGCCGCATTTCCGCAACATGCTGGGCGACGGTTCGGCCTTCGGCATCAACCTCGCCTATGCCGAGCAGCCCCATCCGGGCGGTCTCGCCCAGGCCTTCCTCATCGGCGAGAAGTTCCTGCAGGGTGGGCCGGGCGCTCTGGTCCTCGGCGACAACATCTTTCACGGTGACCAGTTGCAACACAAATGCGAGGCGGCGGTGACGCGCGACAAGGGTGCCACCGTGTTCGCCTATCATGTGCCGGACCCCGAACGGTATGGCGTCGTCGCCTTCAACAAGGACGGCGTGGCGACCTCCATCGAGGAGAAGCCGGCGGAGCCAAAGTCCAACTGGGCGGTCACCGGCCTCTACTTCTATGATGCCGGCGTGGTGGATGTTGCCAAGTCGATCAAGCCATCCCCACGCGGCGAGCTTGAGATCACCGACGTGAACCGGGTCTACCTGGAACGCGGCGACCTCAATGTCGAGCGCATGGGCCGCGGCTATGCCTGGCTTGATACCGGCACGCATGACAGCTTGCACGATGCGGGCTCCTACATCCGCACCATCGAGACCCGGACCGGGGTCAAGGTGTGCTGCCCGGAAGAGATCGCCTACAATTGCGGCTATATCGACGATGAGATGATGCTCAAGCGGGCGACGTCGCTGGGCAAGACCGAATACGCGGCCTATTTGCGCCGCATCGTCGCCGAACACGGCAACGAACCGCGGAGGTAATCATCCATGCAGGTGAATGATCTGGGCCTCGGCGGTGTCGTCGAGATCATCCCGAAGAAATTTGGCGATGCGCGTGGCTTCTTTTCGGAGACCTATCAGCGCCAGCGCTTCCTCGATGCGGGCATCACGCAGGACTGGATGCAGGACAACCAGTCTTTCTCGGCCGAGAAGGGCACGCTCCGGGGCTTGCATTTCCAGGTGGCGCCGGTGGCGCAGGACAAGCTGATCCGCGTGCTGAAAGGTGCCATCTTCGATGTCGCCGTCGATATCCGCAACGGCTCGCCAACCTATGGCAAATGGGTCTCGTGCGAATTGTCGGCGGAGAAGTTCAACCAGCTGCTCATCCCCCGAGGCTTTGCCCATGGCTTCCTGACACTCGTGCCGGACGTCGAAGTGCTCTACAAGGTGTCTGCTCCCTATTCGCCGGAGTGCGATCGCGGCGTACGCTGGAACGATCCAGCCATTGGTGTTGCATGGCCTCTGGAGCCCGGACAGCAGCCGGTGCTTTCGGGCAAGGATGCCCAAGCGCCGATGCTCGCCGACATCGCGTCCCAGATCACATTCTAGTTCAAGGGTAAGTCTCGTATGAAGATCATGGTCACGGGTGGATGCGGGTTCATTGGCTCGGCCGTCTGCCGGCATCTGGTCAATGACCTCGGCATCGATGTCGTCAATGTCGACAAGATGACCTATGCGGCCAGCGATGGCTCCACGGCCGCGCTTGCCGGCAGCCCGAAATACAGGTTCCACAAACTCGATATCTGTGACCGCGACGCGATGCAGAAGGTGATGCAGGATGAAGGCGTCGATGCCGTCATGCATCTGGCCGCCGAAAGCCATGTCGACCGCTCAATCGATGGTCCTGGCGAATTCATCCAGACCAACATCATGGGCACTTTCGCGCTTCTGCAGGCGGCGCGCTCGTATCAAGCGTCCTTGCCGGAGCCGAAGAAGTCCGCCTTCCGTTTTCACCACATCTCGACCGACGAGGTGTTCGGCGATCTGCCGCTGGATGGCGGCCTGTTCACCGAAGAGACGCCCTATGCGCCGTCCTCGCCCTATTCGGCATCGAAGGCCGCGTCCGACCATCTGGTCATGGCCTGGCACCATACCTATGGCCTGCCCGTGGTGCTGTCCAATTGCTCCAACAATTACGGGCCCTATCACTTCCCGGAGAAGCTCATTCCGCTGATGATCATCAACGGCATGGAAGGCAAGCCGCTGCCGGTCTACGGCACGGGCGAAAACGTGCGTGACTGGCTGCATGTGGAAGACCATGCCCGCGCCCTGGCGCTGGTGGTGACCAAGGGCCGGGTCGGTGAATCCTACAACATCGGCGGCCGCAACGAGCGGTCGAACCTGCAGGTGGTCGAAACCATCTGCGACACGCTCGACGCCCTGATGCCGATGAATTCAGGCTCGCGCCGCGAACTCATCGCCTTCGTCGGCGACCGGCCGGGCCATGACATGCGCTATGCCATCGACGCCACCAAGATCGAGAACGAGCTCGGCTGGAAGGCCAGGCACAATTTCGACACCGGCCTCAAGGCCACCATCGAGTGGTACCTGAACAACGGCGACTGGTGGCAGCCCTTGCGCGCCGGCCGTTATTCTGGTCAGCGTCTGGGAACGGTGAAGGCATGATTCGTCTGGTGGTCACGGGACGCAGCGGTCAAGTCGCGACCTCGCTCGCGGAACGCGCCGCCATGCATCCGGGGATCGACGTGATCACTCTGGGCCGGCCTGACCTCGATCTCGAACGTCCTGAAACCGTGGGGCCCGCCATCCAGGCGGCAAGGCCCGGCATCGTCGTCAACGCGGCTGCATTCACCGCCGTCGACAAGGCCGAATCGGAGTCCGGCCGGGCTTTTTCGGCCAATCGCGATGGCGCGGGAGCGGCCGCTGCCGCCGCCCATGCGCTCGGCGTTCCGTTCATCCAGTTGTCGACCGACTATGTTTATCCCGGCGACAAGCCGGCCCCCTATGTGGAAACCGATGCGACGGGGCCGCTCGGTGTCTATGGTGCCTCCAAACTCGCGGGCGAAGAGGCGGTGAAGGCGGCACATGCGTCCCCCGTCATTTTCCGGACGGCGTGGGTCTACAGCCCTTTCGGCGCCAATTTCGTCAAGACCATGCTGCGGCTTGGCAAGGAACGCGATGTTCTGCGGGTGGTCGACGACCAGCGGGGCAACCCCACGTCGGCGATTGATATAGCCGATGCCATCCTCAAGGTCGTGCCGG
The DNA here is from genome assembly GCA_964510815.1 of uncultured Aestuariivirga sp. Classification (GTDB taxonomy): domain Bacteria; phylum Pseudomonadota; class Alphaproteobacteria; order Rhizobiales; family Aestuariivirgaceae; genus Aestuariivirga. The sequence goes on along the minus strand of CAZECZ010000023.1, from coordinate 4,049 downwards.
ATCTTCTGGCCGGAACTGGCACCGGGGGAACCTACCACCTGTGCGGTGAGGGGAGCGTCACGTGGTGCGGCTTTGCCCGCCATATCTTCGACGCCGCCGCCAGCCGTGGCGGGGCTCGTCCGCAGATTGAAGCCATCACCACTGCCGGGTTCCCGACGCCAGCCAGGCGCCCTGCGAACTCGATGCTGGATACCTCTGCCTTCGCGGCGCGCTTCGGGTTCCGCCTGCGTCCATGGCAGGATGCCGTCACAGAGACCGTGGAGCGATTGCTTGTCTAAGTTGAGTTCCATAACGGCACAGGTTTCCAATTCGCACTTGCGTTGTGCCGGAATTCATATGAGACTGCCCCGCTGGCGGGCGGGCGTTCAGCAAGTGTGGGGTCGGTAGAGTGGCGTTGCTTCCCGAAATCGTAAGGCGCGCAGTCCGATTACGAATGGGTGGACGTCTGGGTGGCGGCGGTGCGAACAAGCAGATCCCGTCGATCTCACTCTATTTCGCGGACCCGCTGGCCGATCTGATCAGCCCGGACGGAGAGGATACGTCCCGCCCGATCCAGCGCCTGTCTCGCACCGTCTTCGCCAGCGACCGGGCCGCCATCGTGGTGCGCTATGCCGCCAAGCGGGAATTGGCCATGTTGCGCGGGCGGCGGTTCGAGCGCATCTATCTCCTGATCGACGACGACCTGGAATCTTTGACCGAGAATGACGGCCTGCCATCCGATTACCGGCGGCGGCTGATGGCCTATCGCGACGGGCCGTTCCGGCGCCTTCTGGATATCGTCACCGATGTTGTCGCGCCATCGGAGAAAATCCTGTCGTCCTACCGGCGCAAACGCGCCGTCAAGCTCGATCCGGCCCAGTGCCATCAGGCCGGCGCACTGGTTCACCACAATCTGTCGCGCCCGTTTGACATCGTGTTCGCAGCCACCCGGTCCCATCTCCAGGATCTCGGCCACATCGCGCCGGCCCTGGCAGAAGTGCTGCGCCAGCGCCCGGACGCGCGGCTCACGACCTTCCTCAATGGCCATGCGCCACGCTCGCTGCGCATGTTGTCGAACGCCATCCATCTGCCGATGATGGAATGGAGCCGGTACCGGGCCTTCGTCGCCGAAAACCGCTTTCACGTGGCGATCGCGCCGGCGCTCGACACGCCGTTCAACCGGGCCCGTTCGATCAGCAAGCTGCACGATCACGCGGCATTCGGTGCGGCTGGCGTCTACAGCCGTCAGGAGCCCTTCGACCGGATCGTCATCAACGGCAAGTCCGGGCTTCTGCTCTCCAATGACCCGGCGGAATGGCGTGATACGCTTCTGGATCTTGCCAACCGGCGCGAGCACACACTCAAGATCGCGGCCGGCGGCCAGATCCTGTCACAGACCCTTGGCGATATGCGCCGGGTTCGCAACTTCTGGATGCGGGAGCTCGAGCTCGCGCCGGCCTTGGCAGCAACTGGTTAACCATCGGGACTCAAGGCGTCTGTTGTAAAAATGCCATCAGGCTACACTGACGCTCTATGCGCGGTCTTGCGTCCTTGCCCTCAATGGGTGCAATGGGTTATCAAGCTGCGTAACAAATCAGCATGACCCGGATTCCAGATGCAGGTGGGATGGCTGTGGAAAGTCCGGGGGCCTAGAAGGGGATTGCTTTGACTGGCATTGGGACAAGTGTTGTCCGGCAGGTTGTGCTCTGCCTTGCGCTCGTCGTGCTCGTTGGCTGCCAGGGCATCGCCCGTTCGGGGCCGGGCGAACGGTCCATCAACGAAAAGTCCGCTGATCTCGCCGGTTTCACACTGATCGATACCACGGCTGAAAATGTCGGAAACTACCGCGTCCTGGCGGCCACTGATGGCGCGGGCACGGCGGGCGTTCCCGGCGCTCCGGCGGTGTCGCTGTCGGCGGGCGACGTCCTGAAGGTCAGGATCGCGGAAACCAAGGAAGGCGGCATCTTTGCGCCGCTGGCCGCTGGCGGTACGGCTTTTGACAATGTCCGGGTCGATCACAAGGGTACGATTTCGCTACCCTACGTCGGGCGCGTCAAGGTCGCGGGGCTCGATCCCCAGCGGGTCGAAGACCGGTTGCGGGCGCGTCTGGCCGGCGTCACCTTCGAGCCCCAGGTCTATGTCGAAATCGTTGCCGATCGTGGTTCCAGCGTGCTGGTGAGCGGTGAAGTCAAGAACCCGGGCCGGTTCTCCATGCTGGCCGGTCCGCTGACCCTGATCGACGCTATCGCCCAGGCCGGTGGTCCCACCCGTCCGGCCCACCTGATCGATGTCATCATCCGCCGTGGCAAATCGGTGTCGAGGATTCCCCTGTCCCGCATCCAGAGCGGCCAGAACAAGCAGCTCAGGGCAGGCGACGAGGTCACGCTGGAGGTCGATTCCAAGGTGTTCAATGCCTTGGGCGCGGTCCAGAAGACCGGCCAGGTGGAGTTCAGCAAGTCCAATCCGACGCTGATGGATGCTTTGGCCCAGGTTGGCGGCCTCAATGGAAATTCGTCCAGCAACACAGGTGTGTTCGTCTTCCGGCTGCGCGAACCGAAGGCGTGGCTCGATGCCGACAATCGCTGGCAGGAAGGGCCGGTCATCTTCAAGTTCGACTTCTCCAAGCCGGAAACCATGTTCGTCGCCCAGGCCTTCGGCATCCATCACAACGACACGATCTACGTGACGACCGCGCCGGCGGTGGAGTGGGTGAGGTCGCTGCAGCCGATCGCCATGACGCTCGCCACGCTGCGCAGCGCGATCTCGACGAATTCGGTTATCGAGGGCCAACTGCTCAACAACTGACGCAGTCGGCCCGGAGCCATCGGGGAATTGGCGTGACATGACAGTCGCAGTCTTCGGCAGCATCAACCTCGATGTGACGGCCTACATGGACCGCCTGCCGAAACCGGGCGAAACCCTGCACGGCCGCGAATACAAGCTGGGGCTGGGCGGCAAGGGTGCGAACCAGGCGGTTGCCGCGCGCAAGCTGGGTTCCGATGTGCGCTTCGTGTGCCGGCTCGGGGCCGATGATTTCGCCGAACCGGCACGCCGCGAACTGGCGTCCTACGGGGTCGATCTTGCCCTCGTCAGGCAGGACTCAAGTGGTGCCACGGGCATTGCCATCATCAATGTCGGCGAGGGTGGCGAGAACTACATCTCGCTGATCGGTGGCAGCAATCTGACCATGGACGATAGCGACGTCGAGCGGGCACGGCCCGCCCTTGCCGGGGCGCGCGTCCTGCTGCTGCAGCTCGAAGTGCCGCTCGCGGCCTCGCTCAAGGCGGCGGCCATCGTCAAGGCCAATGGCGGCACGGTCATCCTCGATCCCGCTCCGGCACCTGCCGGCGGCCTGTCCGATGACGTGTTGCGCGCCGTCGACATCATCACACCCAATGAGAGCGAGGCAGGGCTGATCCTTGGCTGGCAGCCTTCGACGCTGGACGAGGGGCTGAAGGCTGCCCGTGAGCTTCGCAGCCGGGGCGTTGGAACTGCGGTGGTCAAACTGGGCGCCAGGGGTCTGGCGGTCGCCTCTGCCGGGCTTGAGACGATCGTTCCCGCTTTTGCCGTCACGGCCATCGACACGGTGGCCGCGGGCGACAGCTTCAATGGTGGACTCGGCCACGCGCTGGAACAGGGCCAGCCGCTGGAGCAAGCCCTTCGCTTTGCCGCTGCCTGCGGAGCGCTGTCGACCACCAAGCAGGGGGCGTCAGCCGCGGCACCAATGAAAGCCGAAGTCGAGGCGCTCCTCGCCTCCAACTAGAGCAACCTGACTTTTGATGGAACCATCAAAAGTCAGATAAGTTGCTCGCCGATCAATATCTTGGTGCGTGATTGCTTCGCGAAGACGATTCCGTCTTGGCGCATTACGCACTAATTCTGGATGCGCTTGGTCAGCGTGCCATCCACCACGAGGTTGGCGCCGGCCACGAAGCCTGCGGCACCGCTGGCCAGGAACACCACGGCATTGGCGATCTCTTCCGGCGTCGCCATGCGGCCCATGGGATTCTCCGCGATGGTCTCGGCAAAGCCCTTGGGGTCGTTCACCTCCACGTCGTGCCAGAAGCCAC
>CAZECZ010000022.1:19916-40729 GCA_964510815.1 uncultured Aestuariivirga sp. | reverse complement strand
AGCTGCACCCGCCGCTGGACGCGCATGTCTCGCTGACCGCGACGTCCTTTCAGGCAAGTTTTCATTGAGGGTTAGCCAGCCAACTTATCGACGACGAGATAGTTATCCTTCGAATGTCGAGATTAATGTTGGAAAATTGCAATGTATTCTTGGGTTAGCTTTGGCAACTTGCTGGACCTGTGGTGAGCCGATCGTTTTTTCGGCACGTAGATGGCGTGCTGAAGCCAATCCACCTAAACGGTGGCTGGTGCGCTGCTACATCTTCGAGCTCGTCTTCTTACGCGCTTTTCCGGACCGTTGAATCTTATGTGAACCCCAATGCCTATTGTCCGGTCTGCGGTGAGAAGGTGTTCTATTATCAGAGCCGCTACGGCGGCCGGGTAGCCCCCCATCCAGATCCCGCGCTTGCGCGAGGCAGCGACCTTGTCACGGATCCGCTCGCCCGTTACTTCGCGCTCGAACTGGGCGAAGGAGAAAAGGATGTTCAGCGTCAGCCGGCCCATGGATGTCGTGGTGTTGAAGGATTGAGTGACCGAGACAAACGTGGCCTCGTGGCGGCCGAAGACCCCGACCAGTTTCGAGAAATCGATCAGGGAGCGTGACAATCGGTCGATCTTGTAGACCACGGCCACGTCGATCAGGGCGCGCCACTGCTTCTTCAGGCCGGGCGCCGACGTGGTCTTCAGTGCCGCCAGGCGGGCAGGGAAGGGCGGGCAGTCGCTTCGTGACACCGCGCAACGGACTCACGATGCCTTTGCCGCGAACCTCGCTCCCGTCGTCCGCGCGATCAGGGAACAAAGATGCGTCACACTCCGGGCCATCGCAGGCGAACTGAATGACCGAGGCATCCTGACCCGCCGGAGCGGACGCTAGCATGTGTCGAACCTGCAGAATCTGCTGAGGCGGATGGGGATTGATCCCAAAAAGCTCAAAAGGGAGGCACCACCCTGACCATCGCAGTTCTTCGAAGGGGACGTTCGACAACGGTTGGTGCCTCAGCGGAGTGGCAACTGGCTAGTGCTGATCCTCTCTTGAGCAAGTGTCCGGGGCAGCTCGGAACGGGTTTTGTTGATTCGAAGACTGGCCACGAGAAGGTTGGCGCGTGTGGTTGAATTGGCACATGGTCTGCTGTAACGTTTGTCGCCTTCGAGAGGGCGGTAGTCCATGTTTGGCCGGATAGCGGATATCGGACATAACGACGGAGGCTCAGGACCTTGGCGGGTAGGAGTACTCTTTTCGCGCTCTGGATTCATGGCGCTGATCGAGGAAACGCAATTCCGAGGCACCATGATTGCCATCGATGAAATCAATCAGGCTGGCGGCATCAATGGAAGGGAAGTGGTTCCGGAGGTGTGGGATCCGCAATCCGACAATTCGCTTTTCCGGGCATATGCCCGCCGTTTACTGGCCGAATCCGGCGTCAAAACCATTTTCGGGTGCTACACTTCGAGCAGTCGAAAGGCTGTGCTCCCGATTGTCGAGCGGCTCAATGGATTGTTGTGGTACCCGACACTTTACGAAGGGTTCGAGTTTTCGCCTAACATTATCTATACGGGCGCAGCACCGAACCAGAACAGCCTGAGTCTCTTCCACTATCTCGCTGCCAACTACGGAAGCCGGTTCTACTTCGTCGGTTCTGACTATGTTTATCCCCGGGAGTCAAACCGGATCATGCGGCAGCTGGTAGAACAGAACGGCGGTGAGGTCGTCGGTGAGATGTATGTCTCCTTGAACGCACGCCGTGAGGAATTCTACCCGATCTTGCGCGATATCCGTGGAGTGCGTCCTGACGTCATCTTCTCGACCGTCGTTGGAACACCGACCGTCTATCTTTATCAGACCTATGCTGATTTCGGCTTCAATCCGGCGACGACGCCGATTGCCAGCCTGACCACCACCGAGGCGGAAATCAGCGCCATGGGCTACGACGTGGGCGAGGGGCACATCACCGCCGCTCCGTACTTCGAAGGCATTGGCGGCTCGAGCGGGACGGATTTCGTGTCCCGCTACAAGAAGATGTACGGCGACAATGAGCGTACCAACATGTGCGTCGAAGCAGCGTACTTTCAGGTCAAACTGTTTGCCAAGGCCTTGGAACAGGTCAACACGCTCGACCCGGATGTCTTGCGTCCAGTGGTACTAGGCACCACTGTCGATGCACCGCAGGGACCAGTCACGATTAATCCGTCCTGCGGCCATGCCAACGTCTGGTCGCGTGTCGGGCGTTGCCGCGGCAATGGCACTTTCTCGATCGTTTATCAGTCATCATCAGAAGTCACGGCAGATCCTTTCTTGATCGGCCGTCCCCGCATGGCGTAATCCGCAATCCGAATGACATCACCACTTTCCCAGCAACTCGCCCGGTTGTCCGTTGTTCTCGCGTGCGAGCCCGATATCGAGGGTGCCAAACTGCTTCGGCACTTGCAGCGGACACGCGCCGACGTGCGTCATGTCTGGCCAGTACCAGCGTCACTTGGCGAGAATGCCGATCTGGTACTCGTCGAATACAGCAGGGGACTATCCGGCAAGTTTGCCTGGGTTCCCGGAGAAGCGAGTGCCGCTCTGGTCATTCTGGTGCCGCAGGCCGGACAGTTTCATCTCGAAGAATTGCGCAAAGGATTGCCGGATGCGGTTCTGCATCGGCCCTATCAGCCACACGCCATCGATGCCGCACTGATGTTGGCTTTGGATCACTTCAGCTATGGAAAGCGGCAGCGTTTGCGGATCGCCCGATTGGATGAGAACATCAAGGCGTTGCGTGATATCGAAAAGGCCAAGCACTTCATAATGATTAGAAAATCATTGGGCGAGAACGAAGCCTACAGGGTGTTGCGAGACATGGCCATGGAAAGGCGGGTCACGATTGCCGAACTCGCAGCAAAGCTCGTTGACTCATCTGATGTTTTGACTTAGCTTCAACTCATCCGCATAGCGGAAACGCGGCAACAGCGCCGCCAAAATCGAAATGGCAATATGGCCTCCAGACCTGATCGGAAAGATCAGCTGGGGGTTTTTGCGTTTGAACAATGCTTCTGGGAGGTTGCAATGGCGATTAGAAGACGTGAACTCCTCAAGGGATCGGCAGCAGTCGGTGCAGGGCTTCTGGCCGGGTTTCCGCACATCTGGATCAAGGATTACTCATTGGCGCGCGCCGCCGATGGTGAAATCAAGGTCGGTGTGTTGTTCTCGCTGACCGGAACGACAGCGATCATCGAGGAATCGCTCAACAAGGCTACCATCATGGCCATTGAGGAGATCAACGATGCCGGCGGCATCAACGGCATGAAGATCGTACCGATCGTCGAAGATCCCGCTTCTGACCCGGCCACGTTCGCAGAGAAGGCACGCAAGCTGGTGGTCGGCGACAAGTGCGTCAGCGTCTTCGGATCCTACACGTCCGCCAGCCGCAAGGCCGTGCTGCCCGTGTTCGAGAAGCGCAACAACCTCTACTTCTACCCCACGCTGTATGAAGGCCGCGAGTGTTCGAAAAATGTGATTTACACGGGCGCCGTGCCGAACCAGCAGCAGGACGAGTTCGTGCCGTGGCTGGTCGAGAAGTTCGGCAAGAAGTTCTTCCTCATCGGATCCAACTACATCTATCCGAAGGAAGAGAACAACTACTGCAAGAAGCTGCTTGAGGGCCTCGGGGCGGAAGTGGTGAACGAGGAATACGTGCCGCTCGGTCATTCGGAGTTCAGTTCTGTGATCAACAAGATCAAGAGCACCGAGCCGAACGTGATCTTCTCCACCGTCGTGGGTGACTCGGTTGTGGCGCTCCATCGCCAGTATCGTGCCGCCGGTCTTGATCCGGAAAAGATGCCGATGGCGAGCCTCACGACGTCGGAAAACGAAGTAGCTGCCATGGGCGGCGACGCTGCCGCCGGTCACTTCACTTCGGCACCATACTTCATGGTCCACAAGTCGCCGGAGAACGAGAAGTTCGTGGCGGCCTACAAGAAGCGCTGGGGCGATGACAAGGTGACGCACTTCGTGTCGGAACCCTGTTACTTCCAGATGTATCTGTTCAAACAGGCTGTCGAGAAGCTCTCGGCAGGCGACATCTCGCCTGACACGATCCGGGAAGCCATCAAAGGCGAGGAGATGGTGGCACCCCAGGGACGGATCCATCTCGAGAAGGAAAACCTGCATACTTGGTTGTGGCCCAAGATCGCGGTTGCCAAGTCCGATGGCCAGTTCGAGGTGCTGAAGGACTCGGCTGAGTGGCTGGCGCCAGAGCCCTATGCGGCCTATCCCAACCAGAAGTGCACAGAGGCCGGTCTGAAGGAAATCTGAGTCTGCAATTTGAAAAGGCCGCGGCGGCGATTAAGCCACCGCGACCGCCCATCAACGGCGGCATGACATGGAATTCTTTCTCGAACAGTTCATTACTGGACTGAGTATCGGTTCGATCCTGCTGATCATCGCGCTCGGTCTGTCAATCATCTATGGCTCAATGGGCGTCATCAATATGGCCCATGGAGAGTTCATCATGCTCGGTGCCTACGGGGCATGGGCGATGAACGAATTCTTCGGCGTGGGGCTGTTACCGAGCCTGGCGGTGATCTTCATCGGCGTTGCCATTCTCGGAGCGCTGGTCGAGCGCGGCATCATTCGCCATCTCTACCGCCGAACGCTTGATACGATTCTTGCCACATGGGGAATCGGCGTGATGTTACAGCAAGCGGTGCGACTGTCGGCTGGCGGAGAACTCCGTTATGTCGAGATGCCTCCCAGCATGGCTGGAACCATCAATATTTTTGGTGTCGACGTATCGGCCTATCGCGTGTTCATCATTCTGATGGGTGGCGGTCTGTTCCTCGCCACCTGGTACATCTTCAACAAGACGACGATCGGCATGAAGCTCAGGGCCGTGGTTCAGGATCGTAGCATCGCCACAGCTTTTGGCATCGATGCCGGCCGCGTCTACACCCTGACATTTGCCTATGGGGCCGGGCTTGCCGGATTGGCAGGTGCATTGGTTTCCCCCCTCAAGAGCGTTTCGCCCGAGATGGGAACCGGCTACGTCGTCGATGCCTTCTTCGTCGTGGTGCTGGGCGGCGTGCAGAGCCTTCTTGGCACGGTTGCCAGCTCGCTTCTTCTCGGTCAGCTCTCGGGAATCATCGCGTTCTGGCAAAACGACACCATTGCCAAGGCCCTGGTATTGTTTGCCATCGTCGCGCTCATTCGCTTTAGGCCGCAGGGTCTCTTCGTCACACGGGTGCGGACGTGATGCAGCGCAAAAACGTCATTCAGTTCGTCATCTACGCCTTGGTGTGCGTTGCCATTCTGGCATTGCCGCTCGTGATCAACGATGACTTCCTGCTCAATCGCTATGCCCGCTACCTGGCACTGGCCATGGTGTCGTTGGCGCTCAGTCTGTCGTGGGGATATGGGGGAATCCTGAATCTGGGGCAGGCCATGAGCTTCGGGCTGGGGTCCTATTGTATGGCGATGGCGCTGAAGCTGCGCACGGTGCCTGTTCACACGGGCTCGGAAGGCCTTCCTGACTTCATGGTCTGGAACAACGTCGAGGTGCTTCCATGGTTCTGGGAACCCTTCTACTCCATGACCTTTGCGATCCTGGCTGGCATCATCCTTCCGGCCGTGGTCGCCGGCATTCTCGGATGGTTCATGTTTCGCGGCCGGGTCACCGGCGTCTATGTAGCGATCATCACGCTGGCAACCCTCGTCGTCGTCAATCTCCTGATCATCGACCAGCAGCGGTTCACTGGTGGCTTCAACGGCATTACTGATCTGGCCCAGCTCGAATTGTTTGGCATTGAATTTGATGCCTACAGCTCGACGACCTACTATCTGGTCGCCATCTGCCTGACTGCGAGCCTGTTCGTCGCCTGGGCGCTGACCAAGAGCAAGGCAGGCCTGATCCTGCAGGCGATCCGCGATCATGAATCTCGGGTCCGGTACTTCGGCTACGACGTGGCTATGTTCAAGACCATGGTCTTTGCCGTCTCGGCCGCGATCGCCGGTCTTGCGGGCATGCTTTACACCATCGTCATGGAATTCGCGTCGCCGACCTTTCTCGGCGTGCCCTTGAGCTTGTCGATCGTGATCTGGTGTGCAGTGGGCGGACGCCAGAGTCTTCTTGGTGCCATGCTCGGCGCCATCCTGGTCGCCGGCGTGCAAGGGGCGCTCTCGGAGTCGGAAGCGTTCCTTGATACCTGGACGCTAATCATGGGCGCACTCTTTGTCCTGGTGGTTCTCTTCCTGCCGAATGGCCTGGCGGGTCTTGCAGATCTCGCGCGTTACCACTGGGCGAAGGCAGACATCCAGCGCAGGCACAAATCCCAAGACTCGGATGTCGGTACGGTGAGGGGCCAATGACCACGCATCTTCGGCTCGAGAACGTCAGCGTGAGCTTCAACGGCTTCAAGGCCGTCAATGGTCTCGAGCTCACGGTCAATACCGGTGAGTTGCGGTGCCTGATCGGCCCGAACGGAGCCGGAAAGACAACGGCGCTGGATCTCATTTGCGGCAAGACCCGACCGACAAGCGGTTCCATCCGTTTGAATGATACCGAGATCAGCGCGCTTCACGACTACCAGATCGCCCGCGCTGGCGTCGGCAGGAAGTTCCAGGTCCCGAGCGTCTTCCGGCAGCTGACGGTCCGCGAGAATCTCGACGTCGGCTACTGCAAGCGAAACGGCGTTGTCGCAAATCTGTTCCGCTTTGGGCGTTCGTCGGAGGCCGACGGACTAGACAAGCTGGCGGCCTTCGTTGGGCTGAGCGACCAGCTGGATATCCCGGCCGCCTATCTTTCACACGGCCAGACGCAATGGCTGGAGATTGCGCTGCTTCTTGCACAGGATGCCGAATTGATTCTCCTCGATGAGCCGACCGCCGGCATGACCGAGCAGGAAACGCAAAAGACCGCCGACATCTGCAACCGTCTGAAGGGCAAACATACGATTGTCGTTGTCGAACACGACATGCGGTTCGTGAAGGAAATCGGTGACGTCATTTCAGTGATGCATCAGGGCAGGATGCTCGCGGAAGGAACGGTCTCGGAGATCGAATCCGACCCGAAGGTCAGAGAGGTCTATCTGGGTTCGACGGGGATCAGCCGTGCTTGAGGTTAGAAAACTTGATGCCTACTACGGCAATTCGAGGGCATTGACGGGCATCGATCTCGATATTGCCAACGGCGGTTTTGTCAGCGTGCTCGGACGTAACGGGGTTGGCAAGACAACCTTGCTCAAGGCTCTGCTCGGCCTCATGGACAGGTCGACGGGCACCGTCAGTCTTGACGGCAGGCCACTTCAAGTTCTTCCGACCTTCAAGCGCGCCAAGGCGGGCATCGGCTATGTTCCACAAGGCCGCGGCATATTGCCGAATTTCACCGTGCGGGAAAACCTGAAGCTCGGCACGTTCGCCCGCCAGGACGGCGCCGCGAGCAAATATGATGACCTCGTCTTCGAACTGTTCCCCGTGTTGCGGGATTTCATGGACCGGCGCGGCGGCAACCTGTCCGGCGGCCAGCAACAGCAGCTCGCCATTGGCCGTGCGTTGCTCACCAACCCCAAGATCATGCTGCTTGATGAACCGACTGAAGGCATTCAGCCGAATATCGTCGAGGAAATCGAACAGGCGATCATTACGCTGAACAAGAAGCATGGCATCACCATCATGCTGGTCGAACAAGATATCAGCTTTGCGCGGCGGGCTTCAGACTCCTTCATCATCATGGAGAAAGGCCAAGTCGCTGCCGGAGGTCCCGTCACGCAACTGACGGACGAGCTCGTTCACAAATATCTGGCGATCTGAGGATGATGTCAGTGGGCGAGAAAGTTCAACACCACCAGAAAGGGTAGAGTCATGCTACACGGAGATATTTCCAGCAGTAACGACACAGTCGGCGTCGCCGTCGTCAACTACAAGATGCCTCGCCTCCACACCAAGAAAGAGGTGCTGGAAAATGCCCAGAAGATTGCCGACATGCTGGTTGGCATGAAAATCGGCTTGCCCGGCATGGACTTGGTGATCTTTCCCGAATACAGCACTCACGGCATCATGTACGATTCCAAGGAGATGTACGAGACGGCATCGACCGTGCCGGGGGACGAGACGGAAATCTTCGCCGCAGCCTGCCGCAAGGCGAAAGTGTGGGGCGTGTTCTCGTTGACTGGCGAGCGTCACGAGGAACACCCCAAGAAGGCCCCCTACAACACGCTCATCCTGATGAACGACAAGGGCGAGATCGTGCAGAAGTATCGCAAGATCATGCCGTGGGTGCCGATAGAGGGCTGGTATCCCGGCAACTGTACCTATGTTTCAGAGGGGCCAAAGGGACTGAAGATCAGCCTGATCATCTGCGATGACGGCAACTTTCCAGAGATCTGGCGTGATTGCGCCATGAAGGGTGCGGAGCTGATCGTCAGGTGCCAGGGCTACATGTATCCGGCGAAGGACCAGCAGGTCATCATGGCCAAGGCCATGGCTTGGGCCAACAACTGCTACGTTGCCGTGGCCAACGCCTCGGGATTTGACGGTGTTTATTCGTATTTCGGACATTCGGCGATCATCGGTTTTGACGGCCGCACGCTCGGCGAATGCGGCGAGGAAGACATGGGAGTCCAATACGCCCAGCTTTCCAAGTCGTTGATCCGGGACGCGCGCAAGAACGGCCAGTCCCAGAACCATCTCTACAAGCTGGTTCATCGTGGATATACCGGCATGATCAATTCCGGTGAATCGGCGCAAGGCGTCGCCGCCTGCCCGTATGACTTCTATCAGAAGTGGATCACCGATCCCGAAGGAACGAGGGAAATGGTGGAAGCCATCACCCGCTCGACCCCCGGTACGGAAGAATGCCCGATGGAGGGCATTCCCAATCCAAAGACGCGTGCCCACCGCTAGGCCGTCACGGAGAGCGGTCTTGCGGCCGCTCTCCGTCTTGATATGGGATGAGTGCCTGCTAAGGCGCTCTCGAGGTTCGGAATTTAAATGGAACTAAAAGAATATCTTATCGCGAGCGAGCCCTACTATCGGCCGGTCAGGAACGAAGTCGCCCTGTTTACGGCAGCGCACGCCAACCGCATGCCGATCATGCTGAAGGGACCGACGGGATGCGGCAAGACACGTTTCATCGAGCACATGGCATGGCGGCTGCAGCGTCCACTGATCACGGTCGCCTGCCACGAAGATATGACCGCATCCGATCTCGTTGGCCGCTATCTGCTCGATGCCGAAGGCACCGTGTGGCATGATGGGCCGTTGACGCTCGCAGTCCGCTATGGCGCCATCTGCTATCTCGATGAGATCGTCGAGGCGCGCCAGGATACGACCGTCGTCATCCATCCGTTGACCGACGACCGGCGGATCCTGCCACTCGAGAAGAAGAACGAGCTGGTCCATGCTCACCCCGATTTCCATCTCGTGATTTCTTATAATCCCGGATACCAGAGCGTCATCAAGGATCTGAAAGAATCGACCAAACAGCGTTTCGCGGCGCTGGACTTTACCTATCCCGATGCCGTGGTCGAAGCGGAGATCATTGCTCACGAGGCGGAGCTTGATCTGCGGGATGCAGAAATCTTGGTCCGCATTGCACAGCGTACCCGCAATCTGAAAGGCCATGGACTTGAGGAGGGCGCATCGACCCGCATGTTGATTCAGGCCGGCCGCTTGCTCGGCGAAGGCATTTCACTGACAGAGGCCTGTGAGGTGGCGCTTGTCCTGCCGATGACGGATGATTCTGATATGCGCGAAGCCATGACCGAAGCCATTGCGGCTTGTGTCTAGGCTGGCGCAGGTAGAGGTCCGTGTCCGGCAAGGCGTTTGACGATCTGATCAGGTCGACGAAGTCGACCGAGGTGATTGGCGAGCGTGCCATGGCGGCAGTTCGTGTTGCCTTTCCCGATCAGGCGCTCGACCATTGGACATTCGGCCTCGAGCAGCTCGTTGAGGCGAAAATTGGCTCGGGCACAATCATCAATTTCGCCACTGCAAGTGCCGCGGTTGCCCGCGCCCATGGGCCCGATCTCGCACTCACTACTGTGCCAGTTGCACTTTCAATCGCGCGGCTGTCTGGCGCTCGCGCCGCTTCGGATTTCTTTTCTGCGTCCGCCAAGGCCGCGGTGAGGCTGAAGGAACATACGGCATTCCGGACATGGCTCAGGACCGTTGAGGAGATCGCCAATCTTGCACCGGAATCGACCACCGCAATTCTGCAGTCCACCGATGCGACGCTTGCCATTCTGGATGCAATTTCTTTCAGGGCGTGGGCTCTGAATGGCATTCGATCCGCAGGCGAAAACACCGGGCAGCGGCTCGGCTACTTCGCGCACCCTGATCTGACGATTGTAAAATCCTTTGACCGGGCCCCCGATGAAGTGGCTCTTGCCGATTGCGAGTGTGGCCTGAAGGCCTTCCTGTCGGCGCTGTGGGAATATCATCCGGCAATTCGCGCAGCGGCGATCCGGCCTGGTGGCAAGGCGCCCCGCCGGTCGTCATTCGACGGTATCATTGTGCGGGTTCCCGAGTATTATGGTGGTTTCCGCGGGGCGGAGGCGCGCCGGCACTTTCGCGCAGTGCTGTCGCATGTTGGCGCTCATGCTGTCTATTCACGCCGGAAGTTTCCGATCGGAACGCTGAAACCTATTCAAGTTGCACTGGTCGGCTTGATCGAGGACGCCCGTGTCGAAGCTCTCGCCGTATCCGAGTTTCCGGGATTGAGGCGGCTTTGGAGACGGTTTCATCATGCGGCCCCCAGCAACGCGTTTACCGCTGATCAGCTCATGGCGCGGTTGTCGCGCGCCTTGATTGATCCAGCCTATGAGGACGATGATCCGTGGGTGAACAAGGGGCGGATGTTGTTCGCCGAACAGCGCAACAACCTGAGAGATCAGGATATCAGCCGGAAGATTGGCGGCCTGCTCGGCAATGACATCGGCCAGATGCGGATCCAGTTCAATCCCAAAACCCATGTGATCGAGCCGTCCTACCGGGACGACAACACAGGGCTGTGGGACTATGGCGACATTCCGCCGGAACACGCCGAGACCGCCGAGGTGATTGTTGAAGGCGTGCGCATCAAGGAGGAGCATAGAGACGAGGCGCCGGAGCGGCGCGACCGGAACCAGGACGACAAGTCGCCGGCCGGGATCGCCGCCCAGATGAAGGCCGTACAGGAGGATGAAGGGTTGCCCCTCGCCCGGCATCCGGAGTGGGATCATATCAGCGGCATGATGCGGGCCGAATGGGTCTCCGTGCTGGAATATCAGGCAAAGCCGGCGCCATCGGACCGCATTGAAGAAATTCTCCGGAACTATGCTGCGGTGGAGGCACGGATCGCAAGGCTTGTCGGATCGGCCAAGGTCAGCCGTCCCGAGCGCATGCGCCGCCAACGCCAGGGCGACCGCATCGACTATGATGCCTGCATCAGCGCCATGATCGAGAGGCGGCTGGGCTACGTTCCGGACCCCAACATCTATGAAACCAAGGTGATGCGCGCGCGTGACCTGTCGGTATTGGTGTTGCTCGATATTTCCGAATCGACGCGTGACCGGGTTCGTGACACCACGACAACGGTCTTGGCTCTTGAACGCGCCGCGGCCGTCCTGCTCGGTGAGGCAATGGCGGGACTCGGAGACCCGTTTGCTATTCACGCCTTCTGTTCGAACGGCCGGGAAGAGGTCCGTTATTATCGCGTGAAAGACTTTTGGGAGAGCTATGGCGACGTGACCCGTGCACGTCTCGCCGGTCTGCGCGGCATGTTGTCCACAAGACTCGGTGCTGCCTTGCGGCAGGCTGGGGCGGAAGTGGCGCAACAGCCAACGCACCGCCGGCTGGTCCTCGTCGTGACAGATGGCGAGCCGTCGGATATCGACGTCGTCGACAAGAACTATCTGGTTGAGGATTGCCGCAAGTCGGTTCAGCAGCTATCACATATTGGCGTCGACGTCTTCTGTGTTGGACTTGACAGCGGAGGTGAGAGCTATCTACCTCGTATCTTCGGCAGGCGGAATTATCTCGTGATCAATCAGTTGGAGTCGCTGCCTGAGAAATTGCCGATGCTTTATTTTCGGTTGACGAGGTAAGCGAAAAGGGAGTGTCAGTGAGATCGCGGAGTGCGTGTAGTACGGCGAACGCAGTTCGCCTGCGCAGAGCGAGTTTGATCTGACGTGATGTGCCACGCGACTTGTTGCGAACACTGTCCCGGACAGTGCGGCGAGAACGGGTTCATCGGTAGCGATCTTTCTGCTCAATACATGCGGTCTCAGATCTGCCGGTTTCCAACCCGGTTGAAATCGACACGCTCAACAGTATCGAGAACCTGATCGGATCGACGGGAAATGACCGGCTGACCGGCGATGCCGGTGATAACCGTCTTGATGGCGGGGTTGGCAACGACACGAAGATCGAGCGCCTGCTTGAGATGATCCGCGAGGATTTTGCTGCGGAAGAGCCAGTCCTGCTTTTTACGGCGTGCGAGATGACCCAAGCATTGGTCGTGAACGCTCTCCATCGGCAGTTCGGCTTTGGTTCGGCCGCATTCATCAATGGTGACGAGCGGCTTGATGGGCTGGAGCAGGCTTCGGGGGTGACCAAGACGATCAGCCAGCCGCGTGAGCATGCTGCGGATGCATTCAACGCGGGCAAGGTGCGCTTTCCAGTGTCGAAGGTAGCCGGCGGCGAAGGCATCGACCTTCAAGAACGCTGTGCCGAGCTGGTCCACGTAGATATGCCTTGGATTCCGATGCGCCTTCACAAGCGGGTTGGACGCTTGTCTCGCTATGGCCAGAAGCGTCCGGTTTCCGTCCACATTCTGCGGAATCCACAAACGGTTGAGGCTCGTATCTGGGATCTTCTGAACGAGAGGCTTGAGCGAATTCAGCTGGCCGTTTCCTCGGTGATGGAGGAGCAAGAGGACATCTCCCAACTGGTGATCGGGATGGCCGGGAATTCGCTTTTCAACGAACTGTTCTCAGTGGGCCAGGGAGTCTCCAACGAGCGCCTAGGGCATAGTTTGATCAGGCGACGCCATCTTCGCCTGGGCCAGAGATCACCAGATCGCTTGGCACTACATCGCACCGGGCAAGCCTATGCAGAACGGCTACGTCGAGAGCTTCAACGGCAAGATGCGGGATGAGCCCTTGAACGAGACGCTGTTCTTCAGCCTTGATCAGGCACGGACGGTCATCGTGGCATGGATCGAGGACTACAACACCTCAAGGCCGCATTCGGCCCTCAACTACCAAACACCGGCAGCCTTCGCTGCCAAGCTCACCGCAACAGGGCTCCGCGCTGCGCTCACCGACGGCTCCGCGTTCCGCCCTGTTGCTCAACCCGCCCGCAAGGGCATACAATCAGCCGAGGCTTTCATCGCCACCGGATGAAACTTCAGTGGCAAGTCATTCGCTGACAAACGTCCAGTTCACCCTAAATCCACTTCGCCGCTTCAGTCCACCTCTGGTTCCGGCGCTTTGTCAACGGAGCCTGGACCGTGCCGTTTCAGATGAGCACAATGTCGTCGACAATATTGAAAATATTGTCGAACCCAAGCAGGATTATCCGCGGAGCATCTGCGCCATTGCCGCTCAAGTCGATGGCGCTATCGCCGCCTGAACTCGATCCATGCAATGTGATGATCTGCTGCACGGTCTTGCCAGGGTAGAAGTTGCTGTCAAGAAGCAGGACGTCAACATTGTCTTTGAAGTCAGTGATGACCACTCGCCGCGCACCGACATCGACTTGGAAATTGTCAACGCCAGCACCCCCTGTGAGAGTGGCGTTGCCGCCATTACCATTGAGAAAATCAACGCCGTCTCCGCCCACTAGAATGTCACGACCGCTGCCACCGTACAGAACGTCGTTGCCGTCTCCGCCGATCAATCTATCCTTACCGGAGCCGCCGACCAGTAAGTCGTCGCCAATCATGCCCTTCAATATATCGTTGCCGATGCCACCGTAAATGTCGTCATTGCCGGCGAGGCCGCTGAGGACGTCGTCTCCTCCCAAGCCTCTCATCAAGTCATCGTTCCTTGTACCGTCCTGAGTATCGTTGTCAGGACCAAGAATGAAACGACCCATTGCAAGTCCTCCATTTTCATGGGCTCACGCCCAATCGCCAGATTTCTAGCCCCGTCAATAAAATATAACACAAGTAAAGGATGTAAGCTATTGCGTAATATTGCTGCCAAACTTGCCGTTTGGAAATTCGTCAAGAACAGGCATAGATTGTCTTCGTTTGAGAGCCATCAATCCCACATATTCCAACAGTGCGATCGCCTGCATGCGGCTCGCCTTCGCCCTCGCCGGTCGCTGTGGGAGCGCCATTGGCGTTCAGTCGCGCCGCTCCGGGAACGAGATGAGATCCGATTGATTTGCCGTTCTGGCCGGCAATCTAGCTGCGCTGGGCAAGACCGATGAGGCGGTTGCACTGGCGACACGTGGTGTCGCCAGGTGCCCCGGCCTGCTCAGCATCGAGCGCTTCGCGCTGAACAGCTTCTGGCCTCCGCATGCCTCGAAGGTGATGGCCGGCCCGATGCTCAAGGCAGAGTTGCCCCGACTGGCCACCGACGAGGGCCTCACCGGCACGCCCAATCCCGTGAGGCTTCCGAAATGTCTGAATTGAACGATTGACCTATTCCACAATTCTGCACGACCCGATACGGCCTGATTTCCTTTCACGCCCGGATGGCTGTCGCGCAACGCGCCATTTCTGTTGACCCTGCGAGACAGTGGGGTCCGGTTCCTCGCGCTCGACCCGCCGGGGTGGCCAATGGCATGTGTCGGCTGTGCGGAATCTACTGAGGCGAATTGGGGAAACTGCTGCGACCACTGAGGTGGCTGGACAGCGTCACGCTGCCGGCAACAGCCAGGTTCATTTTCGACAAGCTGGCGTTCGCCCGATCAGCACTTTACGGCGGTCGAGAACCACTGTCTTATGCGGAGGCATGAGGATCGATCATCTCGTCTGGTACAACGCCGATCTCGCGGAAGGACGGCGGTATTTCGCCGGCCACATGGACTGCGAGCCGCTCTATGGCGGAGAGCACCCGGGCGAGGGCACCGCCAATGCGGTGATGGCGCTCGGGCCAACCACCTATGTCGAGATCCTCGGGCGCGATGTCAATCAGGCTGGTTGCGATCTCGATCCGGAGGTGGGGTCGTTGATTGGCTCGGGTCTCTATCATTGGGCTATTGGTGGCATTGATCTCAGCAGGCTGAAGGAGACGGCGCGCAAGGCCGGTCTTCGCGGCGGGGAACTGGTGCCGGGCGGGCGCATCAGGCCGGACGGTACGCGTCTGTCCTGGACCTGCTGGGGTTTGCGCGACCACCCGTTCGGCTCGATCATCCCATTCTTCATTGACTGGATGGACAGCGAGCACCCGGCTCTCTCGGCGCCGGTTGGCGGACAATTGAAGACGTTCGAGGTGGTGACCCCCGAGGCCGAAGGACTGCGCGGCATCTTCCACGCCCTGCAACTCGGCATCCCGGTGAGGGAAGGAAACGCCCAAGGCATTATTGCCAGCACTGAAAGCAGCAAGGGAGTGACGGAGCTTCACTCTTTCTCGCCTTTGCCGCGGGGCTATGTGATCTGACACCAGGGAGACAAGGCATGAGGCTCAAGGACAAGCGCGTCATCGTCACCGGCGGGACGACAGGCATCGGCGCGGCAATTTGCAGCCGGTTCCTGGAGGAAGGTGCGCGCGTGGTGGTGTGGGGGCAGAACCCGGGAAACACCGCCAGGATTGCCCGGGAACTTCCTAGACTTTCCGGTGTCGCAACGGTCGATGTCGCCGAAACCACGGGCGTTGATGATGCCTTCAAGCAATCGCTCGAAACACTGGGCGGGCTCGACGTGCTCATCTGCAATGCCGGAATCTCGATCCGCCGGAACTTCGTCGACATGTCGCCCGACGAGTTCGATCGCGTGTTGCGGGTGAACCTGCATGGCGTGTTTTATCCGAGCCAGTTGGCTGCCCGGCACATGCTGGCGCAGGAGACGGGTGGTGCCATCCTGATGACGGCTTCCACTTCTGGCATCATGGCTTACAGGTATTACGCCGACTACAACGCCTCCAAGGGCGCGGTGCTCGCCTTGATGCGGACCATGGCCGTGGAGCTTGCGCCGAAGGTCCGGGTGAATGCTGTCAATCCGGGCTACACCCTGACCCCGATGCAGGAAGCCGAATACAGCCCCGAGATGCTGGCCAGAGTGAACAGCATCATTCCCATGCAGCGGCATGCCAAGCCGGATGAAATCGCCGCACTTTACGTCTATCTGGCCTCTGATGAGGCGGCCTATGCCTCAGGAGCCGTGTTCACACTCGACGGAGCAGAGAGTATCGCCACGGGTGCCGCTTACCTCTGAAAGACGGGGTCCTGTTCCAGGGTATCCCGCCTGCTTCGCGCCTATGGCCGCGGTTCCTTGGGCTTGAACTGCATTGGCGCGGAACAACGAGGAGTAGGCCCAAGTCGATAGGCGCGCATCGTGGCTTCTTTTTTCTCCATTCCGCCGTGCCAGAGCCAGGGAACATCCCGAACGTTGTAACCAGCTTTCTCAGCGACGGAAGGCGAAGCGACAGTAATGACCTGGGCGTCCCCAATACGAATGACTTCGGTGGCGGCCCAGCCGACAGGCTTTTCTCTTGGGTAACGGCAACGGCCGTCGAGCTGTTGAAGGGCAAAAGGATCGGCAAGGACGGCGCCATACGCCGCGCGAGAGGCTCTGCCTGTGGTGCGGCCGATCAATATGTCCTTGACGGATTACCGCGTTCGTACTCCCATTGATCCATCTTGGACATTGCAGGAGTGCATTCATGCCGTTGATGTATCTGCAGTTTGAATACAAGCTGATTGCGGTTGCGCCGTATTACGATCTGCCTCCGGTCACTCTTGACGAAGCCCGGAGTTTCCCGGGTGGCATCGGGGAGGTGTCGCGATGGCTGATTGTTGGAGGTTCGGGAGACGTTCACAACGATCACTATCTCTACGAAATCAGTCTTGGTGATTTGGCGTCGACCCAGCCGGCGGCGGACATGCAGTTCTTCCTGAGTGGTCAGACGGCATCGTTCCCAGAAGGGACGAACTGGACGATCGTCAATCTCACGGAACAGGACATCATCGACTACAACAACAGGACGATGTCGCTTGTGGACGCCGTCGATGACTATTTCGAAGGCACGCCTAACAGCGACCTCACTGTCAATCTGTTTTCCAACGACACCATAGGATCCGATATTACATCCATCGAGGTGTATCCATCAGATCCAGCGTCGGGGCAAATCATTTCCGTGAGCATGGATGGTACAATCACCTACCGGCCCGCCACCGACTTTTCGGGGCAGGATAGTTTTTCCTATGTCATCGTGACAAGTGAGAGTTCGGATTCGGCTGTCGTTACGATCGACATTGTTTCGACCAATCCCGTCCTTGATGCCGTCGATGACTTCTTTGCTGCGCGCCAGGACAGGGAGTTGACACTCGATATCTTCGCGAATGACGATTGGAGAAACACTTCATCCGATTTCCACTACACGTACACGGAACCGGCCCATGGATCACTTCAGGTGCTGGGAGACGGTACGATTGTGTACCAGCCTGACGCCGACTTCACCGGGCCGGATGAATTCACCTACACACTCGTGGATGGCGTTTGGTCAGACAGTGCCGTTGTCGAGATCACGATCGATCCGTTTGTCCTGGATACGGTGGACGACGATGTCATCGGCAATGCCAACGAGGACCTCATTCTCGATCTCTTAGGGAACGACACGCTTGTTGGTGTTTCCCAGAACTATGACATCCAGTTCAGCAATCCGACATCCGGTAGCCTGCTATTCTTCCAGGATGGCAGTATCGTCTACCGCCCTGACGTAGGCTTCGTCGGCAGCGACTCCTTCACCTACACGATCACCGACGGTCCGGACTCCGGCACTGCCATTGTCAACATCACTATCGCAGAGCCATATCCGGATGATGGCCCGTTCCGTTCACAAGACGACGAGGACTCCTACAATCAAGCCGTCGAGGACGCGCAGATTACCGCAACGGATGACTATCTCGCACAGCGTGCCGTGGAACATGCAGCCAGCCTGTCGGAAGTGTCCGACGCCGACCTGCTCGCCTTGGATAGTTTCACATACCAGAGGACACAGGCAGTCCGCGATGTCCTGGAGGGACACTCGGGTGGAATCTCGCAGGGATTGGCAACTCTCTCTGCGTATCCACTTCCGGCTGGTGGTGGCGAGTCTGGCCATCAATTGCGGATGTTTGCTGATCAGATCAATGCGGGGAAGCTCGCCAATCTGGACAAGGGACTGAAGGCGGTCGAGATCGTCTCCAACATTTGGGAGGCGGCTGAGCGTTTGAACAATGGCCAAAGTGTCCGCGATGTAGTGGCAACGACCGGCGGAAAAATGCTGGTTTCGATCCTGTCGGGAGAAGTCGGAGCAGTCGGAGGCGCGATGGTGGTCGGCGCCCTGGGGCTAACCGGCGGAGCAGCCGTGGTTGT
Organism: uncultured Aestuariivirga sp.; assembly: GCA_964510815.1. Classification (GTDB taxonomy): domain Bacteria; phylum Pseudomonadota; class Alphaproteobacteria; order Rhizobiales; family Aestuariivirgaceae; genus Aestuariivirga. The sequence goes on along the minus strand of CAZECZ010000022.1, from coordinate 22,251 downwards.
TGGCGTCGGGGCTGGTCTTGCTCTCTCATACGCATACGAATCTGCAGTCGGGGCTGAGGTTTCGAGCGCGGTTGGAAGACTGTACGATTTTGGCGCCGATCTGATCTCACCAGGGCAGGACGTGGTTCAAAGGATTGCTGCGGCTGGCTCAAGTCCACCATTCGCTAACGCGGGTGCCGCTTCGCCACCGTCGTGGTGGTTCGACCCGGATAGCGGCACAGGCAAGCTCTTGGATGAGACAGATCCGGCTCTTTTCGAGCTGATCGTGAGCGTGCTCGAAGGAGGTGGACCGGGAGTCGACATGAAAGTCGCTGGTGCCGCCGGATCGCCCTTCTTCGGTACGGCTTCGGATGACCGGGTGAAGCTGACGGGTGCCGAAGGCTCTGTCTATGGCGGGGGCGGCCGGGACGAATTGTCTGGCAACGCCGGCGACAACCTGCTGAGCGGCGATGGTGGTATCGATACATTGCGCGGCGGCGCGGGTAACGACACGCTGCTTGGTGGCCACCAGAGGGATACAATCATAGGCGGGATGGGAGACGATGTGCTTGAGGGTGGTCGTGGCGCGGATCATCTGGAGGGAAGTCAAGGTCGCGATACGGCCTCCTATGCGAATGCCGGCGAAGGTCTCACCGTCGATTTCATCAAGTCGAGCCGCAATAGTGGAGAAGCTGCGGGCGACACATATCTCAATATTGAGAACATCAGAGGCTCAGCACACGACGATTGGCTTCGCGGTGATGGCGGCCGAAATTCTCTGAACGGGATGGATGGCGATGATCTTCTCTTCGGTGGTGGCGACAATGATGAGGTGACGGGTGGCAATGGCCGTGACACATTGAACGGCGGCACGGGCAATGACCTGCTGCAAGGTGGCACGCAGAAGGATGTACTGATTGGTGGCGCGGGTGATGACATTCTCACGGGTGGCCGCGCCGGCGACATACTGAAGGGGGGTAGCGGGCGGGACACAGCGAGCTATCGTGATGCGACCGAAGGTGTAGAAGTCACCAACTGGGTTGGCTTGGCGGGTGATGCCCAAGGCGACCATTATAGCAGCATAGAGATACTTGAAGGTTCTGGATTTGACGACCTGCTGACAGGATCCGGCCAGGCCGATGAGATGAGAGGGCTTGCCGGAGACGATTTTCTCTCGGGTGAAGACGGCGCCGACGTGCTCCTGGGCGGAGGCGGCGCTGACGCTCTTGGAGGTGGTCTGGGGAACGACGTCCTCGTTGGCGGGCCGAAGGGCGATTACCTGTTTGGCGGGTTGGGGATCGATATCGCCGACTATAGCACTTCGAAGCTTGGGTTGACCCTGGACCTGACGGGCGCGCGGCCAAGCACAGGCGATGCGGCTGGGGACAGCTTCAACGGCATCGAAATCTGGTCCGGCAGCAAATTCGACGATCTGCTTGTGGCGCCTGACGGTTCCTACCTTGGAGCCGGTGTAGAGCCGAATACGAACTACGAGATGCGCGGTGCTGGTGGCAACGACGTCCTTCTGGGTCGTGACCGCAGTGATATCCTGAAGGGGGATTCCGGTTACGACTTGATACAAGGAGGTTCGGGCAAGGATTTTCTTTGGGGCGGAGCCGGGGTGGATTGGTTCGTTTTCGATGTCCAGCCCATCTTCTCGAGCGGCGCCCCGATACAGACTACGAACAATATCGACTACATCCGCGACTTTGAGCCGGGCGTGGACAAGATCGTTCTCGTTGGTTACTCGTACACCGGCCGGTCAATCTCTGATGTGCTGAACATCGTGCAGCCTTCAGGATCTGTTGGGGTGGATCCTCCACTGCGCGCTGTTATCGACTTTGACAATCTCTATTCTGTCGACCAGGCGATACAAATCTACAGCAGTGACAGCAACTTCAGCCTCTCAGCGAATGATTTCATCGTGCTCGGGGTGGATGAGAGCTTGAACTGGATGTATTGACGTTGTCCAGCCAGGCCCCCCATGGCGTCCGACTCCGACGATCAGAGAGGTGATGGCGAGCAGATAGAACTACTGTGCGTGAATGACGGCGAACAGGTCCTGTTGCTGGTGCCAATCCTCCAGGGATTTCTTGGTCATCGTGGAAAGCCAATTGGCCTGGCCGATATTTTGGACCAGGTTGAATGAGAGGCTATTGCATGTTGACGGCTCCGTCGAGTGTGCATGGCGGTGGTGGCGGGTGCCGGCGGGCGGCAGCCGAGCGCCGAATGCGGCCGTCGCGTATATTAATGGACGCGCCAATTCTCGATGACGACCTGTGCTTCCCTGAGGCTGTAGAGGATTTCGCCATTGAGTAGCTCATCGCGGAACCGGGCATTGAAGCTCTCGCAGTAT
>CAZECZ010000022.1:0-19816 GCA_964510815.1 uncultured Aestuariivirga sp. | reverse complement strand
GATTTCGCCATTGAGTAGCTCATCGCGGAACCGGGCATTGAAGCTCTCGCAGTATCCATTCTCCCAGGGGGCGATCCCGGTTCAATGAAGGTCGTCATTGCACCGACAGCGGCAGTCCAGTCCCTGACCTTCTGGGCCACGAACCCTGGACCATTGTCCGGCCGGATGACGGCCGGCGGCCCACGCAGGATGAACAGATCGGTGAGCGCATCGACAACGCCGGTCGAGTTGAGCTTGCGGGCGACGCGCATCGCCAAGACGATTCCGTCTTGGCGCATTACGCACTAAGTATCGGGCCCGGCGATGGAGAAAGGCGGCCTGGGCCGTTACCGCTGCCGAAGATATTGCGACGCATGGGGGCCCAGCTGGCTGAAGGACGTGACACCCATGTGTCCGATCGTGCAGTCGATCTCGGCTGTCACGAACTCCAGCATATGGGAAACCATCGCTTCGCCACCGGCGCCGAGCGCATAGGCATAGGCGCGGCCGAGGAGAACGCCCTTGGCGCCGAGGGCCATGGCCTTGACGACTTGCGCGCCGCGGCGGAAGCCGCCATCGATCAGCACGTCGAGTTTGCTTCCGACGGCCGCTACAATCTCGGGAAGGACGGTAATTGTCGATGGCGAGCAGTCGAGTTGCCGGCCTCCGTGGTTCGAGATCACGATGGCGTCGGCGCCCAATGCTGCCGCACCTTCGGCATCGCGCGCATTCAGCACGCCCTTGACGACGAACTTGCCGCTCCATTTGTCGCGCAATCGCCTCACGTCGTCCCAGGCGAGATTCTGCTCGATCTGCCGGCCGAGGTTCGAGGCCTGTTCCAGCACAAACCGTCCGTATTCGGGGCGGTGCTGAAGGTTCTCGATTCGCGGGAGTCCGGCGGAGAGCGCATCCATGCACCACAACGGTTTGGTAGCCATGCGGAGCGCCATGCCGGGCGACAGCCGCTTCGCCGACCGGAAGCCGTTGCGGATATCGCGTTCGCGGATACCGCCGACCGTGGTGTCGACCGTCACCACCAGCGCTTCGCACGCGGCTGACGCGGCGCGCTGCAGGAACTCGTCCGACAGGCTGCGGTCCTTCATGACGTAGAGCTGGAACCAGAGGTCGCCGTCGGTAGCCTTGCGCAGTCTTTCGAGCGAGGTGATGCCGAAATTGGAGAGGCAGAACGGCACGCCGGCGCGGTGTGCGGCGCGGGCGGCCTTGATCTCCCCGTTCGAAGAGAAAAGTCCGGAAAAGCCCACGGGCCCCAGCATCATGGGGAGCGGGCGCTTCCTGCCGAGATAGCTCACCGAGAGATCGCGGCTGCCAACACCAGCGAGCACATTCTGCTCCAGCAGCCAGCGGTCGAAGTCTTCGATGTTGGCGCGGGCCGTCTGTTCGCTGAAGGCGGCGCCATCGATGTACTCAAAGAAGATCTTCGGCAGGCGCGCGCGCGCCGCGCGGCGCATATCCTCCCAGTTGGCGATGACCATACCTTGTATCTCTCCAAGATGCCCGGTTGATTACGGGACAGCGTCCGGCAGCACGTAAGAAAACTCAGACGCCGGGCAGACCGGCGCGTGTCTTGTCGACCTCCGACTTGGCCATATTGTAGAGAAGTCCGTTGTCGGTGAGAATGGTCAGGAACTGGAAGCCCATGTGGGCCATCTCAATTGAATAGCTGCTGGTGGCGTTGTGGATGCCGGCCCATTTGCCGGCCTTCCGGCAGGCGGCGATCAGCTGTTCATAGATATTGAGAATCTCCGGCTCCCGGCGGTCGAGAACCGGGGGAAGGCCCATGGTGAGGCCGAGGTCGCCCGGCCCGATGTAGATGCCGTCCAGGCCCTCGATATTGACGATTGCGTCGATGTTTTGAACCGCCTCCGGCGTCTCGATCATGGCGATGCAGAGCACATCGGTGTTGGCGGTCTTGTAATATGTTCCAGCCGAGCCATAGAGCGAACCGGCGCGGGCTGGACCGTGACTCCTGGTGCCGAGAGGCGGAAACCGCACGGCGCGCACGAGGGCCCTCGCTTCCGCTTCCGTGTTGACCATCGGGCAGACGATTCCCATCGCGCCGCCATCCAGCACCCGGCCGATCATGCCGGGCTCGTTCCACGGCACGCGCACGGTGGGGGTGAGGGGAAAGCGCGCCATCGCCTGCATCGACTGGATGACGGAGGCGTAGTCCATGATGCCATGCTGCATGTCGAGGGTGATGCCGTCCCATCCGGCGCCGGCCAGGGTTTCGCCGGCGAACGCCGACGGAATGCATTGCCAGCCGTTGATGACCGTCTTTCCTTCGGAAAGCGCCTTACGCATGTCGTTCATCATCGTCCATCTTCCCTCACTGCTCGGTGATCAGGGCAAAAAGTAATGCTCTCTCTGGAGACGTTCAGAGAGAGCAAGGATGATCGGTCCAAGAGAGGACCGCAACCGGACTTAGAGCAACCTGACTTCTGATGGAACCATCAAAAGTCAGATCAGTTGCTCGCTCATCAATAGGTTGGTGCGTACTTGCTTCGCCAAGACGATTCCGTCTTGGCACATTGCGCACTAGTCGTTGAAGGTGACACTGCGCGTGAGCTTGGCGATGTCCGCCAACGTCTTCTCGCCATCCTTGCGGTCGCGCTGCCAGATGTTCCGGCCCACGATCACGCCACGGGCACCGGCACGGATCGTTTGCGCCACGGCATCGACGGTGTCGGACGGCTTACCCGACAGAGGGCCGCCTGCGATCACCAGCGGAACTTTCAGTTCCTCGTTCAGGCGCCTGGTGCGCTCTTCGCCAGGGAAGGCGATCTTGATGATATGAGCGCCGAGGTCATAGGCAATGCGCGCAACCTTTTCTTCGGCAACGATGACGTCTTCGCTGCGGGGGGCGCCGATGATCACCGGCTCCAGGACCAGCGGGATGTCCCAGCGGTCGCAGGCCGAGATGACCTGGCCGGCCCGGGTGCACATCGCAACCCGTTCGGTGTTGGAGATATTCCACGGAAACAGCATCTTGACGGCATCGACGCCCATGCGCACGGCATCCTCGACCGTGGTGATCAGGCCATGGGAACCGCCCTCCAGCACCCGATAGTCGTAGTAGGTGTCGATGGCCATGACGCGGGAGAGATGAGGGTGGGCGGCGAAGAATGTCTCCGTCTGCTTGACCTGGCCGGGGGTCATCATGAACCCTGTGACGTCGTTGCCGGCCCAGGCGGCGAAGGGGGCGGATGGCGTTTCCAACCCTTCGATCCTGTCAAAGATCAAACCATGGTCGACCGGCATGATGATCGCGGCGCGATTGCTGGGCAGGGTACGGCGAAGACGATATTCCATCGACATGTGTTTGAATCCTATTCTGTGGCGGCAGCCGGAAAGCGGGCGATGTGTAGCTGGGCATCTTGTTTGTCCATCTTGTACGTACATTACGGACGTAGCGGGCTTAGGGCGCCGGTGATCGCCTTGTCAAGCAGAGACTGGATGGGGAGGGGGCGTTGGCTTGCACCACGGTATGAACGGCATGAGGGGGGCCAACACATCCGGGCGTTCCTGCGAAAAGAGATTGCCAAGATGTTTCTCAGTCCATATTGTACGTACAACACGTACATATTCGGTGCACTGCAAGGATTTGCAGTGGCTTCCTGCCGGGTGCGGCGATGACCAGAGAGGCCGATGCGTTCACGAGGCCTCGCTTCATGTGATGCAGATAGTGTGACGGATAGATGCCACTTGATTGCGGAATAGATATCGGCAGCACCAACCTCAAGGTCGTATTGGTGAACGAGGAGGGGCGAACGATGCATGTCCGCTCCATTCCGTCTCCGCGCAAGGATGATGGCATCGGCCCGGTGACGGATGCGCTCGATCTCGTCGACCGTCTCGAAGCGCTGATCATCGAAGGTTGGGGCCAGTGCGGAAACGGTGAGCCGCTTCGCAGTATCGCAACCGCTGGCGTCGGTGAGGACGGCATCGGCGTCGACGGCCATCTCCGCCCGACTGGATATGCCATTCCCTGGTTCGACCGGCGTGCCGCTGCAGAGGCTGCAGCGCTTCGCGAACGCGTTGATGTTTCCGATCGAACCGGCATTGCGGTCGAAGCCGACCGCACAGTGGCGAAATGGGGCTGGCTGCGGAACCACCGTCCGGCAGAGTTGATCCGTGCGAAACACTGGCTCGCGCTGACGGATTTTCCTGCCGCATGGTGGTCTGGCAAACCCTTCATGAGCGCCAGCCTCGCGCCACGAACCGCATGCTTCGACCTCTTGCAGCGGGAATGGATTGGGGAGCTGCTTGAACTTGCAGGGGCACCGCCAATGCCTGATATTATCGGCGCTGGCGTCGCGCTGGGTGGTGTCCGCATGGGACGCTTGCGCGAGTCAGGTGCTGCGTCGGCCGCGACGGTCGTTGCGGCGGGAGGTCACGACCATCCGGTTTCTGCCAGCATCATTCGGCGGCTCGATCCTGACGGTATCGTCGACTCCCTTGGAACAGCGAATCTGCTGTATGGCGAGTTGCCGGCCCGTGGCGTGTTGCCTCGTTCGCCGGGCCTGGCCTACTCGCTTCCGCCTGCGGGCGGTGATGCGCTCTCCTGCCTCGGCGTATTGGAACTGTCGGCTGCCCTGCACGCGGTTCGCGAACAAGGCGATGCATTCCGGGCCTTCCTCGGCCAGCAGAGACTGCCTGGTGGCCCGCCGGCCGACTTTCAGTCGATGGCTTCGGAGACCACCGACGCGAGGCGGGTTCTCGAAGGCGTCACGTTCAAGGCGAAGAAACTCCTGAACCAGATGCATCGAGTCGGCGTTGCGCCAGGCCGCATCTATACGAGCGGCGGCTGGTCACGCTCGCATGGCTTCACGGAGCTCCGCGCCAGCATCTTCGGACAGCCCATACATGTCGTGAAGGACATGGAAGTGACGGCGGTTGGTGCTGCACAGTTCGGTGCCCTGGCGGCCACCGGACGGGCGGATAGCCCGCTTGGCCCGCAAGATATCAACACCGTAGAGCCGGTTGCCGAATGGGCGGTGGCCTATGATAGGCTCTTTGCAGAGCACGACGATTCCGAGGCTTCCGGCAAGAGAGGTGAGGCAGGATGAACCCCAAATCGGCACTGGACACGGAAATTGACCGGGCATCGCCAGAGCCGTTTTACCTGCAACTGACAAAGCTGATCGAGTACGCCATCGACAATGGCGAATTCGCCGCGGGGGACCGGCTGCCAGGTGAAAGCGAGTTCTGCCGCCGCTATGACCTGGCGCGTTCCACGGTTCGGGAAACGCTCCGGACACTGGAGGATCGCAAGCGGATCAAGGTCGTTCCACGCCGTGGCGCTTTCGTCATTGATCCCGACAAGTCGGGATGGGTGCTGCAGGTGGCGGCAGGGTTCTTCGAAGGTGAAGTCGACTACAACAAGCGCAATGTCGAAACGACCGTTCTGGAAGCGAAGCTGAAGCCGTTCCCCGAAGGACCGGCCAATGCGCTGCACCTCAAGAAGGGAGAGCGTGGCTTCCAGTTGCGCCGGCTCCGCAAGCTGGACGGCAAGCTGGCGCTCTATTCGATCAACTACCTTCTGCCGGAACTGGAGAAGGTCGTTCTGAAGAGTGCCGTGATGCAACCGCATGGATCACTGAACCGTGTCCTGCGCGATGCGGGTTACCGGATTTTTGGCGCGCGCCGCAGCGTGGAAGCCGTACCAGCGCCTGCGGATGTCGCAAAGCTCCTGGACGTGTCGGTGGGCGCGCCGCTCCTGCTGATCACCTCGGTGTCATGGAAGAGGGGCGGAAAGGTGTTCGACTATTACATGTCGTGGGTCCGCACCGACGTCGTGAAGATCACCGTGGAGGCCAGCGCCGCAGGCGACGGAGCTTGACGCGCAATGGTCCATCCCAGTCCCGCCGATGAGATTGGGGCCGCAACGGCTGGGATGGCGATCAGGGCCGTCTGAACGAGGCGATCTTCTAGGACCGGAGCCGCGTTCTGCGCCATTGGCAATCTGTCCTATGGACGGCGGCCGATCCGTCCCGTATTTGCTGCACGAAAAATCAGGATGGATTTGCACATGACCGACTCCAGCACGCCGGACATCATCTACACCAAGGTCGACGAGGCCCCGCAGCTCGCTTCGGCGTCGCTCTTGCCGATCATCCGCGCCTTCGCGGCGCCGGCAGGGATTTCGGTGGGCACGATGGACATCTCGCTGGCGGGCCGCATCATTGCGGCATTTCCTGAAAAGCTGAGCCCCGCGCAGCGCCAGCCGGACGATCTCGGTGCATTGGGCCAACTGGTGAAGACGCCGACGGCCAATGTGATCAAGCTTCCGAACATCTCGGCCTCGGTGCCACAGCTTGTCGCTGCCATCAAGGAACTCCAGTCGAAGGGCTACGATCTCCCCAATTATCCGGAACATCCGGAAACTGCGGAGGAGAAGGACATCCGCAACCGCTATGATGCCGTGAAGGGCTCGGCCGTCAATCCCGTGCTGCGCGAAGGAAATTCCGACCGGCGCGCTGCGGTCGCCGTCAAGAATTACGCCAGGGCCAATCCGCATTCGATGGGGGCCTGGAGTAGCGACAGCAAGACCTATGTCTCGACCATGTCTGGTGGCGATTTCCGCGCCAACGAAAAATCAGCCACACTGACCGCGGCACAGGCCGGCGCCGCAAGGATCGAGCTGGTGAAGAAGGACGGCACGATCGCCGTGCTGAAGGACGGCGTGATCTATCACGAAGGCACCATCGTCGACGCCGCGTTCATGTCCGCCAGGGCGCTGTCCGACTTTCTGACCGCGCAGATCGAAGACGCCAAGCGCAAGGGCGTTCTGTTCTCCGTTCATCTCAAGGCCACGATGATGAAGGTCTCCGACCCGGTCATCTTCGGGCACGCCGTGAAGGCGTTCCTGAAGCCGGTGTTCGACAAGCATGAGAAGATCCTGAAAGCGGCGGGAGTCAATCCGAATTCCGGCCTCGGTGACCTCCTCGGCCGCGTCGCCCAATTGCCGGAGAAGGACGCGATCGAAGCCGATATCAAGGCCGTGATGGAAACCCGTCCGCCGCTCTACATGGTGAATTCCGACAAGGGCATCACCAATCTGCACGTGCCCTCCGATGTGATCGTCGACGCGTCGATGCCTGCGCTCATCCGTGCCGGCGGCAAGGGCTGGGGTCCGGACGGCAAGGCAGCCGATACCAATTGCGTGATCCCCGACAGCTCCTATGCACCGGTTTATGACGCCACCATCAACTATTTCAAGGCGACCGGGGCATTGGATCCGAGGACGGCCGGTACGGTGCAGAACGTCGGATTGATGGCCCAGAAGGCCGAAGAATACGGTTCCCATCCCACCACCTTCGAGATTCCGGCTGACGGAACGGTGCGCATGGTGCTGGCGAATGGCGATGTGCTGCACAGCCACGAGGTTTCGGCCGGTGACATCTGGCGGTCCGCGTCGACGCGGAAGGCGGCGATCGAAGACTGGATCAAGCTGGCCATTGAACGGCAGAAGGCGGAAGGCTGTCAGGCGATCTTCTGGCTGGACGCCACGCGGCCGCATGACGCCGAGTTGATCAACTACGTGAAGCCGGGGCTCGCCGCGGCGGGTGCGACGGACAGGTTTCTCATCCTCGCCCCGCACGAGGCGACCGGGCTGACGCTCGAGACCATCCGCAAGGGCGAGAATTCCATCGCCGTCACGGGCAACGTCCTTCGCGATTATCTCACCGACCTGTTCCCCATTCTCGAACTCGGAACCTCGGCGAAGATGCTGTCGATCGTGAAGCTGATGAATGGCGGCGGCATGTTCGAAACAGGTGCCGGCGGATCGGCGCCGAAGCATGTGCAGCAGCTGGTGGAAGAGAACCATCTCCGCTGGGATTCGCTGGGTGAATTCTGTGCCCTCGGCGAGAGCCTGAAATTCCTGGCCGACGTGACGGGGAATGCCAAGGCAAGAATTCTCGGCAAGGCTGTGGACGCCGCGACGCAAGGCGTTCTCGACAACAACAAGTCGCCGCGGCCGAAGGCCGGCCAGACCGACAATCGCGACAGCCATTTCTATTTCGCCAAATACTGGGCGGAGGCCCTTGCCAACCAGAGCGAAGACGGCGAGCTTGCGCGCCACTTCGAACCCCTTGCAAAGGCCTTGGCGGCAAACGAGCAGGTCATTGTCTCGGAACTTGCGGCAGGCCAGGGGCACCCGGCTGATCTCGGCGGTTACTATCGCTCAGATGCGGCCAAGACCGATGCCGTGATGCGGCCGTCAGCCACGTTCAATCGTATCATCGGCTGACCGAGGGTTGCCGCCAGCCTGCCGCCGTCGTGGGATGCATATGGCTGCCGGCGACCTTCTGCCGTTATGGGTCACTGGTGTGGCGTGAGTTCGGTTTTGCCCAAGGGCAGTGATCGTGAAGCCAGAGCCCTCACGCACGTCTGACACCTTTGAAAATAATCATATCTCTGCGTGGGAGCCGGCCGCGGGATTTGGCTTGGCAAGCCCGCACACTGTCTCCGGTGGAATTCGGGAATTGACATCACCTCTGATTGACAGAATGCTGGCCCCTCGCGAGGGTTGGGCTACACTTCGATCGGGGGTTTGGGATGGCGACCAAAACAACGACATTGACATTTGAAGCTGTCAATCAGTCACTGTGGGGGCCGGGGGCGGCCTTGACAGCCTACATCGATACGGGCGACGCGCTCATCTACGACCCGGACAGGCTGTCGTATAATTTTTCGATCGGCGGGAGCTTCCTCGGCATCTCAGGCGAGGCCTATCTCGATTTCAAGATCGGACTTCTTGCCTATGCATCTTTGCCCAACGCCGGATCGTGGGATGCGACGTACAACATGAGCGTGAACGTCAAATACGACGCAGGCGTCCTCACCGGACCGGGTAAGACGGTCCACTTCGACTTCAGTGATTACAGGATCGGCAGCGCGGAAATCTCCTCCGACGGTTTCGATCTCAGCCCTTCTGCAGGGTTGAAACTCATCCTCGGCATCAGCGCCGGCATCGAGAATATCCACTACAATGTGTTCTGGACAGGCCACGATGCCGGCAATCTGTCGCTGATTGATGTCGACCAGGAAATCACGCTCCTCGAACTCAAGCCGGATGTCAGCGCCGAGTTCGACCTGATCAGCGGCCTGACGCTGAAGGGCACGCTGCCGACCGGTGCCGACACCTATGGTACGTCGAGCGGGAGCGTGGTGGTTTCGGCATCGGGCCAATCTGACACGAATTTCATCGAGCTGTCGGCCGACCTCGACGAATTGCTGGTGAAATTACTGGAGAAAATTCCTGGGGCGGGCATTGTGGCCAAGGTCCTGGGCGAGACGGTGTTCGCCGAGCACTCTTATGATCTTCATACCTATCTGAGCTTTATTCCCAAGGACAAATTCTCCTTCAATGTGACACTGCTGGATATCGGGGCCTCGGCAGGTGCGGCGATCACCGAGGACGTGAAGCTCGATATCGGTGGCGGTGATTCAGTCCCCGATGTGCTGGTCACGGTGCGTTCCGACAATGGCACGCCGGGCTATACGCTCGACGACCCGCAAGCCGTCACCGGATGGCTTGGCGGATCGATCGATGTTCTGGCGCCGACCGCCGCCGGAGATGGCAATGTCACCTACACCGCGACCTATCAGATTCAGAACGCCACCTTTACCCACGATGTGGGCATTGGCATCAGCGCGGCCTTCACCATCCAGGCCCTGGTGGCCGAACTCAATGTGCTGGGGCTCACCGGCTTCTCGTTCGGTCCATTGCTCGATCTGACCTTCCCGGAAGGCGGTTTCAACGCCAAGCTGTTCGATTTCTACCACAAGACCTTCACGCTGACCGACAGCGCCTTCAACAGCGTCGAGGACAGCTACACGGTGTTCTTCACCGATGTCGCGCCGCAAGGATGGAATCCGAACGCCGTCAACGCCCAGCAGGCGATCGATGACTACAGAAATGCGCTGGCGGCGAACGAGGCTGCGACGGTTGGCGCGGTGGGTTCGTTGTGGACCGAACCACAGACCATCGCACCCGTGACATGGAGTGGCACCCAAAATGCCGGGCTATCGTCCGATGTGACGTTCACGTGGGGTGGGGACAGGACCGCCACGCTGCTGATCGAACAGCACTTCTTCTTTGATGCGTATGTGGTGGTCAACCCGACGATCCCGGCGGTGAGCAATCTGGGCGCCAACCTCATCGGCTATACCTACAACAGCGGCAGCGATTCCTATAACAGCATTCTGCCGTCGACTGTTTACTACAATTCAAGCCAGGCTCAGAAGGCGGCACTGCTTCATCAGGTTGCAGACAACTTCACTCAGGGCGTCTCGTTCACCTATGCCGGGCAGACCTTCGCCACCAGTGGCTCGCCGGAGGTTGTCGGCCAGTCGCTGGGCGACGTCCTCGTCTATCACGGCAACCAGGCGCAGTTCTTCGATGGCGGGGCCAACACCGGCAACCAATGGGACGTCTTCATCGCGGATATTGGATCATTCGCTCCGACCGTCGCCGTGACGTGGGACCTGTACGATGCCATCTCGTCGGGCGACGATGTGTACCTGGCTGGCACGACCCCCTACGGCATCACGGTCCGCAATGTGGAATCGCTCTATATCTCGACTGGCGATGCCGACGACGACATCGGTACCTACGTGTACGATGACTGGATCGAGACCAATGGCGGCAGCGACTATGTCCGCAACTATGGCGATTTCTTCAATGACTGGATCTCTACGGGGGCTGGCGGCGATACGATCTACAATGAGGTCTACGAACGGGCCACATCGCTCGGCTATGACCTGCAAGACTATGTCTCAGGCGGCACCGGCGAGGATTTTGCCGTTCACGTGCAGCAAACGGCGCAGGGGCTGCGCATCGATCTTGATGACAGCTACACCAACGACAGCCGTGTCTATGGCGGCAATGGACTGGGAACCGATTCGAGCTTCGCGGATCTCACGTTGTTTGCCGCCGGCTATACGGATGTCTTCGTTCACCCCCTCGCTCAGCAGGTCGCCAACGATCAGACCGGCAAGGGCATCATCTACATCAATGGCACGGTTCAGCAGGGTTCCACATTCTATGACGAGGATGTCGAACACGTCAGCGTGTTCGGGTCGGACACATCGAATGACCTCGCCTTGTTCAATGGCGGCACGTTCTATATCGCCGGTGATGGCGCGTTGTCCTCCACGGATACCTTGGCAGCGGACTTCACCGGCTATGAAGGTGCGGTCGGTGCGACCCAGGGTGCCTATCTCATTGCCAATAACGAAAACAGCGGAGCGGGCGGGCCGTCGTCTTTCGGCAATTCCTACATCGCCGGGTTCGAGCGCCTGTTCGTCATGGGGTCGAGCTTCAGCGACGTGATTGTCGGCGGACTCTATTCGGACTTCATTTCGGGCGAGACGGGTGATGATTTCATCTACGGCGGCGAAGACACGGTTTCGGATCTGCTTGTTGGCGGAGGTGGCAGCGACTTCTTCTATTGGCTGAACAATGGTGCAGACTACATCGATGGCGACTTTGGCCTCTATGACGACAGCACGGCCAATGACATGTTGGTCATCGGCGGCAACGGGACTGAAACGCATGGTCTGTATTACGCGGTCCTGAATGGCGGCGATTACCTTGCGGGGACACCCGGGACGATCGTCGGCACCGAGCCCTACTACTGGGCCTATGACACATTCGCCAACCTCCTGATCGCCCTCGGGCTTGTCAATGGGGCCGATCTCGCTGGCAACCAGCGCGGTGTGGCGTTCGGGGAGACGTCTCCGGGCGACTTCATGACCTATCAGAATATTGAAACGGTCAACGTCTACGGGTCGCTCCATGACGATCTGCTGATCTATGAGAACGGCGCCACTTATATGGCCCTGGAATCGGCGGATGATGAAGATACCTTCGTTGCGGACTTCAGCACCCAGCTTGTGGGCATCACCTTCAACATCATCGACGACGATGTCGACGGCCATCTGCTGCAGAATGGGGTCTACGTGCAGGGCATAGACCGCGCGGTCATCCTTGGGGGCCAGGGCGTCGACACGCTGACCGGTGGCCGGTGGGATGACTACTTCGACGGCGGCATGGGCGACGATATCCTCTACGGCGGCGGCGGCAATGACGAATTGCACGGTGGCGACGGCAATGACCAGGTGTTCTGGTTCGGCGAAGGCAATGACATCGCCACCGGCGATGCAGGCTCCGATGCCCTGATCGTGACCGGCACCGGGGCACGTGCCGTACAGTTCTACAACTCGGTGAGTACCGTGGGCATCGTCCTCGACGCGACGGCCAGCCAGACCTACCTGCTGGATGCACTCGGCCACCTGGGAACGCCCGGGCTCGTTGCCGCCGCCGATATCCACGTGGGCGGCAACCATGTCCACGCCAGCGGCTTCGAACAATATTATATCGTGGGCTCCGACGCGGACGACGATCTCGTCGCCTATCTGGGCACGGGCTTCTACAGCGGCGGCGAAACGATTGGCGACAGCGATATCTTCCTGGGCAATCTGACGGGTGTCACGGAGAACCTGACGATTGACGTCGATGCCGTCGATGCGAATGGGCAGGCCGCACACTACGATATCGGCAATGGCACTTATTTCGGCGGGTTCGAGCGTCTTTATGTCACCTCGGGCAGCGGCAATGACCGTATTTCTGGCGGCGCGCAGAATGATGTGATCAATGGCGGCGACGGCAATGACTGGCTGTTCGGCGGCAGCGGCAGCGACAGGCTGAATGGCGGCGAAGGCGATGACCAGATCAGCTTCACCACCGGTCTCGTGCAGGCCGATGGTGGGAACGGCTTCGATTCCTTTACGGCTGACACGCTGATGTCGGCGGTCAGCTGTGAATTCTATGACGTCAACGATCAGATGTTGACGACAGCCTTCGGTGCTTGGACCAACACGCGAAACGAACTCGCCGACATGTTCTCCTATATGGCCCAGACGGCCAGCTACAACTATGCGGCAGTGGGCTCCGGCGACTTCTTCTATCTCAAGAACATCGAGGTCATGAACATCACCGGCAGCGATTCATCCGACTTCCTGGTCGGTGGGTCGGTGCGCGGCAACCTGTCCGGCGGCTTGGGCGATGACGTTCTGGTCTCCCGCGCCAACAGTCTCGATGTCATGATCGGGGGTGATGGAATCGATCTCTATGCCTTTGACCGCAACATGGTCGCCGACCTGATCGCCGGCGAGACCTATCGCGGAGGCAAAGTCTTCTTCATCAACCAGACGATGGCCGAACTGTCCTTTTCTCTTGAGGGCAACGATTTGCGCATTGATGCGGCCGGCGGGTCCGTCGTCATCTCCGGCTATTTCAATGCCGGCGGCAATGGCCTCGACTTTGTGTTCAACACGACAGATTTCAACGGCCGTCTCGACCTGAGTTATTTGGGTGCGCCGGGCGGCGAGAGCACGGCGGCCGGCCAGACCGTGAACGGCACGGCGGGATCGGACATCATCGACTCGCCCACCACTGACGCCGACAGTGTAGCGGGCGGCGAGGGCGATGATTTCATCGTTGGTGGCCAGGGTGCCGATGTCATCAACGGCGGCGGCGGGCAGGACATGCTGTCCTATGCCGCCTCCGCCGATGGCGTCACCCTGGACCTGATCCTCAGCCGCGGGTTCAGCGGCGACGCCCATGGCGATACGATCATCAACATCGAGGATGTTGTGGGCGGGCAGGGCGACAATGTGCTCCGCGGCGGCGAAGATAACAACAGGCTGTTCGGCCTTGGCGGCAAGGACACGATCGAAGGCCGCCAAGGCGACGATGTGATCGCCGGCGGTGGCGCCAAGGACATGCTCTACGGCAACGAAGGCCATGACATGCTGTTCGGCGAAGACGGCAACGATGAACTGTATGGCGGTGACGATGCCGACCTGATTGAAGGTGGCGATGGCCGGGACGTGCTGCGCGGCGAGGCTGGTGATGACGTCCTGAACGGCAATGCCGGCAACGACACGATGTTCGGCAATGATGGCAACGACACCATGATGTATGGCGGCGATGACGACCCGTCGACGCCCGATGCCTACGAAGAGGGTGTCGATGTCTTCAATGGCGGGGGTGACATCGATACTGCCGACTTCTCGCAGTTTGGGTTCGCGGTTCTGGCTGACCTCGGCAATGCGACGCGAACCGTCCAGACCCGTGGTGGCTCAGATCTCAATCCGGCCCTTGGTTCGCTCACCAGGCTGGCGCGGCTCATCGGCGTCGAGAACCTGACCGGTACGGATTTCAACGACACGCTGATCGGCGATGCCGGTGACAACACCTTGTCAGGCGGATTTGGCGATGACCTTCTTCGGGGCGGTGACGGGTCGGATCTGCTCATCGGTGGTGCCGGCAGCGACACGGCTGATTACAGCAACGAGGGTGGCCCCTTTGGCAACATCATCGTCACGGCCGTGAATGATGTGATCCAGGTTGCGGATACGTTCGACGGCCAGGACACTTTCGATGGCGTGGAAAACATCATCGGTACTTCGGACTTCGACTACATCACCATGAACAGCGCCGACAACGCCGTGGATGGCGGAGCCGGAAACGACACGATCGATGGCGGGGACGGCAACGATACCATCACCGGCGGCGCCGATGCCGACACCCTGTATGGCGGCACCGGCAACGACACGGTGTCCTATGCAACGTCGGCGGGAGGTGTGAGCGTCAACCTGCTGACCAATTCGGCGAACCGCGGTGATGCCACGGGGGATATCATCGGCTGCTTCGAAAACATCATCGGCGGCCGGGGCCGCAACAATCTCGGTGGCAGCAGCGAAGCCAATGTGCTGATCGGCGGCGATGCCGACGACACGATCAATGGCCGCGGCGGCAATGACACCATCCTTGGTGGCGCCGGCGGCGACAATCTCAACGGCGGCGGCGGCGACGACACACTCGTCTATTCAACCTCAACCACCGCGGTCACCGTCGACCTGTCGGCCAATGCGGCGTCCGGAGGAGACGCGGACGGCGATACGATCATCGGCTTCGAGAATCTCGCCGGTGGCAATGGTGATGACAACCTCACCGGCTCGGCCGGCGACAACATGCTGGCAGGTGGCAATGGCGGCGACCGTGTGCGCGGTCTAGGGGGTGCAGACGTCATTTCGGGTGGTGCCGGCGCAGATGATCTCGACGGTGGTTCCGGTATCGACACGTTGAGCTATGTCGGAAGCCTGCTCGGCGTGACCGTCGATCTCGGGGCCAATGCCGCCAGCGACGGTGACGCCGAGGGCGACACGATCATCAGGTTCGAGAATCTGGAAGGCAGCGATGCGTCGGATATTCTGATCGGTTCAGCGGGTGAGAATGTCATTGCCGGAGGGCAGGGCAACGATCTGATCCGCGGCGGTGCCGGTGCCGACGATCTGGGCGGCGGGTCGGGAAGCGACTTCCTCAGTTACGATGGGTCTGCGGATCGCGTCGTGGTCGATCTCAGCACGAATGAGGCCTCTGGCGGCGACGCCGAGGGCGACAGGATCAGGGGCTTCGAGAACATCGAAGGCAGCAGCAAATCGGACAAGCTCACCGGTGGCGACTATGCCAACATCATCATTGGCGGTGCAGGGCGTGACCAGGTCTCCGGCGGTGGCGGCAACGATCTGCTGGCCGGAAACGCCGGCAAGGACCGCATCAATGGCGGCGATGGCTCGGACACGGCTGACTACTCGACATCCGCGGCTGCCATCACCGTCAAACTGTCCAGCGGGGTCACGTCTGGAGGTGATGCAGAGGGCGACAAGCTGATCTCGATCGAGAATCTGAACGGCAGCGCCCATAACGACGTTCTGGTGGGCAATGGCAAGGACAACACTCTCGCCGGCATGGACGGTGACGACACGCTCAATGGCGGCAATGGACAGGATGCCCTGTTTGGCGGATCGGGTCAGGATATGCTTACTGGTGGCGGCGGCGGAGACAGGTTCATCTACAATGATGTGCTGGACAGCCTTCGCGGCGGAGGCACGCAAGATATCATCAAGGACTTCGAGGTCGGAGGCCCCGGCGCCCCGATCGATCTGATCGACCTGTCAGGAGTTGATGCCGATATGAATACCAGCGGCGATCAGGTCTTCACCTTCATCGGCGACGCGGACTTCGATCCCAATATCGCCGGCCAGGTGAGGTTGCTCGTCAACGGCGGCAATACCTTCGTGCAGATCGAGAACGACGGCATTGCAGGCGTCGACATGCAGTTCAAATTGGCAGGCGTCACCGGCCTGACGGCCGAGAACTTCGTGTTGTAGGGCGGCGCTATACGCGATTCCTCCTCGGTCGGCATGACGAGATCGGTCACGGCTCCGTGCTGCGTCAGCACCGATGTCGGAAGCCGGATGCGGTCGCGTCTTCGGCCGTTAGTTCGAATTGCTCCCTGCCATTGCCCACCAGAACGTCGGTCGTGCTGGAAACTATATTGACGATTTCAGGCTGCCGCAATAATCATTGCATGGTGTCGCCGCTCGGGCCCATGTCATCAGGCTTTGACATTGAACGAAGCATCGGAGACAACATCGAAAACTGGTTTTCCTCAAGATGAGGGAACTTCCGGACAACAAGGAGCGATACCGGACGCTCCACTACCAGGAGGGGTAGAACGAAGATGAAGAAGTTTGTTATCGCCGCGTTTGCAGCCGCGCTCATGAGCACAGCGGCCCATGCCGAAAAGATCGGTGTGTCGATCGCACTGCTCGAGCACAACTTCCTGGCCGTGATGGCCAAGGGCATGACGGATTATGCAGACAAGCTCGACGGCGTCGACATCCAGCTCGAAGATGCCCAGAACGACGTCGCCAAGCAGCTTGACCAGGTCAACAACTTCATCGCGTCGGGCGCCGATGCTATCATCGTCAACGCCGTCGATACGTCGGCGACCCAGGCGATGACCGACGCCGCCGCCGCCGCCGGCGTGCCGCTGGTCTATGTGAACCGCCAGCCGATCAACGTCGACACGCTGCCCGACGGCCAGGCCTTCGTGGCTTCCAATGAAGTCGATTCCGGTACGCTCGAGACCAAGGAAATCTGCCGTCTCCTGAAGGAGAAGGGCAAGGGCGAGGGCGCCAACATCGTGGTCATGGTGGGCGAACTCTCGAACCAGGCCGCCGTGCAACGCACCCAGGACGTGCATGACGTCATCGCGACGCCAGATTGCTCGTTCATGAAGATCGTGGAAGAGCAGACCGCCAACTGGAACCGTGCCCAGGGTCAGGATCTGATGACCAACTGGATTGCCAAGGGCGTGCAGTTCGATGCCGTCGTCGCCAACAATGACGAAATGGCGATCGGCGCCGTCCAGGCGCTGAAGGCCGCGGGCATTCCGCGCGAGTCCTATGTGATCGGCGGCGTTGACGCCACGCAGGATGCGCTGATCGCCATGCAGGCAGGCGACCTCGACGTGACCATCTTCCAGGATGCCCACGGGCAGGGCGCCGGTTCGATCGACACCGCGCTGAAGCTCATCAAGAAGGAGCCGGTGGACAAGAAGGTCTACATTCCCTTCCAGCTCGTGACGCCCGCCAACATCGGCGACTTCCTCGACAAGAACTGATCTCAGCAAGACAATTGGTCCCGTGCCGGCTTTGCCGGCGCGGGATCGTCTCGGGGTGGGGGACGACGAACGATGAAACATGTGAGTGCCGTAGCAGGCACGGCTGCGCCTTCACGGCGCAAGGGCTGGCCACCTGAACTCAATGCCCTGATCGGCCTCATTGTCCTGATCGTCCTGTTCGAAATACTCGGCTGGATCCTCAAGGACCAGAGCTTCTTCTTCAACAAGCTCCGCCTGTCGATCATGATCACCCAGGTGGCCGTGGTGGGGATCCTCGCCATCGGTGTCACCCAGGTCATCATTTCCGGCGGCATCGACCTGTCGGGCGGCTCGGTCATCGGCGCCACGTCGATGATCGCCATGAGTTTCGCCCAATCGTCGGTATTTCCGCGCGCCATCTTTATCGAGCAGGGCTGGGTCGATCTGCCGATCATCATTCCAATTCTCATCGGCCTCGCAGTCGCATTCACAGCGGGATTGATCAACGGACTGCTGGTCGCCTACGTCAAGATACCTCCCTTCATCGCGACACTGGGCATGATGGTGACGGCCCGTGGCGTGGCGCTGTGGTACACGCAAGGCCAACCCATCAGCTTCCCGACCGACAGCTTCAAGGCGATGGGGGCGGGGCTCATGCCGGTGTGGATCTTCCTCGGCATCGCCATCATCTTCACCCTCATCCTCAAGTTCACGCTCTACGGCAAGCACACTTACGCCATCGGGTCCAACGAGGCGGCGGCGCGCATGTCGGGCATCAATGTGGAGCGGCACCTGCTGCTGGTCTACACGATCGCCGGCCTGCTGGCGGGTCTGGCCGGCCTGGTGCTGACGGCGCGGTCGCAAACGGCCCAGGCGCTGTTCGGCGTCACCAACGAGCTCGATGCCATCGCCATGGCGGTCATCGGCGGCGTGTCGCTTTCGGGCGGACGGGGCTCCATCCTTGGAACCGCCATCGGCATGCTGATCTTCGGCGTGATCTTCTCTGGCTTCATCTTCCTGTCGGTCGATGCCTATTACCAGAACATGGTCAAGGGCGCGATCATCGTCGGCGCCGTGGCGCTCGACCAGTGGCGGCAGAAGCGGCAAGCGATGGCGGTGTAACGATGTCAGACGTGATCCTCAAGACGGTCGGCCTCACCAAGCACTACGGCGGTCTCTATGCGCTGGAAGATGCGGATTTCGAACTGCGCAAGGGCGAGCATGTCGCGATCATGGGCGACAATGGTGCCGGCAAATCGACCTTCGTGCGCCAGATCACCGGGGTGGAACAGCGCACCCGCGGCAAGGTCATCTTCAATGGCGAGGAGGTGGCATTCTCAGGTCCCCTCGAAGCCCGCGAGGCCGGGATCGAGACGGTCTACCAGAACCTGGCGCTCGCCGACGACCTCGACGTGCCATCCAACCTGTTCCTCGGGCGCGAGAAGATCCTGTTCAATCTGGGGCCGTTCTCGATCCTCGATTTCAAGGGCATGAAGGCGGCGACCGAAGCGGCGCTCAAGCGCACCGCGGTGAAAATTCCCAACCTCGGCAATACCATCCGCAACATGTCCGGCGGCCAGCGCCAGTGCGTGGCCATCGCCCGCACCGCCACCTTCGCCTCGAAGCTCATCATCATGGACGAACCGACGGCGGCGCTGGGTGTGCAGGAAACGGCACAGGTGGAGAACATCATCCGCCAGCTCAAGGCCAATGGCGAGCCGCTGATCCTGATCAGCCACAACATGCGGCAGGTGTTTGACCTCGTTGACCGCATCGTCGTCTTCCGCCGCGGACGGATCGTCGCCAATCTCAAGAAAGAAGAGACCGACGGTCAGGACGTCGTCGCCTATATCACCGGCGCCAAGACCGGCATCGAATATGGTGATGCGGCCTGAGCGGCCGGATCTGCTTCTACTCTGGAACAAGCAGCGCGGCTGCAACAACTTGCTGACAGGCCCGGCGAGTACCGCTAGCATGCCCCCTGTGTCACTGGCACCTCAGAACCAGAAAACCCAAGGGAGAACACCATGAATTTCATGAAAACCGCGCTTGCGGCCGTAGGCCTTGCTGCCGCGCTCACCACATCGGCTTTCGCCTTCGATCCCGGCAACACCGAATGCATCGCTCCGGCCAACGCAGGCGGCGGCTGGGACTTCACCTGCCGCCAGGTGGGCAAGGCCCTGCAGGATCTGAAGATCATCCCCGGCACCATGCAGGTGACCAACCTGGCCGGCGGCGGCGGCGGCGTGGCCTATGCCGAAGTGATCAACAAGCGCAACGCCGACAACAACCTG
>CAZECZ010000021.1:28993-41638 GCA_964510815.1 uncultured Aestuariivirga sp. | reverse complement strand
TCGCGGCCGATGGCATCGCGCAGCGTGTACTCGAACTTGGGGCCGTAGAAGGTGCCCTCGCCCTCGTTGACGCCCGTCTTGATGCGGCCGCCTGATTCCACCGCCATCTTGTTGAGGACCTTCTTGAGGATCGCCTCGGCATGGTCCCACATGGCGTCGGTGCCGACACGCTTTTCCGGCCTCGTGGCGAGTTTCACCACCACTTCCTCGAAGCCGAAGTCGCGGTAGACCGACAGCATCAGGTCGTTGATCTTGAGGCACTCCTCCTCAAGCTGGTCCTCGGTGCAGAAGATGTGGGCGTCGTCCTGGGTGAAGCCGCGCACCCGCATCAGTCCGTGCAGCGCACCGGACGGCTCATAGCGGTGCACATTGCCGAATTCCGCAAGCCTTACAGGAAGATCGCGGTAGCTCTTGAGGCCGTGCTTGAAGATCTGGACATGGCCCGGGCAGTTCATCGGCTTCAATGCGAAGACCCGCTGTTCGGCGTCCTCGTCGTCGGGATGCGTGAAGGCATAGGCCGACTTCGAGGCGAACATGTTCTCCTGGTACCAGCCCCAGTGGCCCGATGTCTCCCACAGCGACTTGTCGAGAAGCTGGGGGGCGTTCACCTCCTGGTAGTCGAGCTGGTTGAGGCGCCGGCGCATGTAGGCGATCAACTGCTGGAACATGGTCCAGCCCTTGGCGTGCCAGAAGACGACGCCCGGCCCCTCCTCCTGGAAGTGGAACAGGTCCATCTCGCGGCCGAGCTTGCGATGGTCGCGCTTCTCGGCTTCCTCCAGCGCCGTCAGATAGGCCTGGAGTTCCTTTTCACTCTGCCAGGCTGTGCCATAGATGCGGGTCAGCATCGGGTTCTTGGCATTGCCACGCCAATAGGCGCCGGCCACCTTCATGAGCTTGAAGGCGTTGCCGATCTTGCCCGTCGACGTCATGTGGGGGCCGCGGCACAGGTCGACCCAGCCGCCCTGGTCGTAGAACTTGATCTCCTGACCCTCCGGGATGGCGTCGACCAGTTCGACCTTGAACAGTTCGCCCTTCTGACGGAAGAAATCCCTGGCCTCCTCGCGGCCCATCACCGACTTGGTGAACGGCTTGTCGCGTCCGATGATCTCGCGCATCTTCTTTTCGATGGCGGCGAAGTCCTCGGTGGTGAAGGGATCGTTGCGGAAGAAATCATAGTAGAAGCCGTTCTCGATCACCGGACCGATGGTCACCTGGGTGCCCGGGAACAACTCCTGCACCGCCTCGGCCAGCACGTGGGCGCAATCATGTCGAATCAGCTCAAGTGCCTCAGGGTCATCGCGAACCACAACCCTTACTTGTGAGTCGGCGGTTATCGGGTCTGCCAGGTCAACGAGTGCACCGTTGACCATGGCGGCCACGGCCTTCTTCTCGAGGGACTTGGAAATGGAAGCTGCAATCTGGCCGCCGGTGGTGCCGGACTCGACTTCGCGCACGGAACCGTCCGGGAATGTCAAACGTATCATCAATGTCCTCCTGCTCACTCCCGCACACGCTTACGGGTAAGCGAAATCAATAGTTTAATGTAGGCGGCCGGGACATAGTCCAGGACGGGCCGGAAGGTCAAGCGGCCACTGCGACCGCCCCATGTGCCATAGTAAGCAACCGCAGTAAGTAAGCATTAACTAACGGGACTGTTGCCAAAAAGCCACCACCTCCCACAAACCTCCGTCTCAACCAAAAAAGTGCTTTTTATCCGCTGCGTTCACGACTAGTATCCGAGTCATTCAGGAGGATGATGGGTATGAAAAAGTATTTCCTTGCCACTGCATTTGTGGCTCTCGCCAGCGTCAGCGCCCAAGCCGCCGATATCGTGACCGATGCAATGCATGACTGGTCCGGTCTCTATGCTGGTCTCAATGCTGGTTACGGCTTTGGTGGTGATGATGATGTCGGCGTCCTTCCGGGCGGCAACGTCGGCAAGCTGGAAGTGAACGGCATTTTCGGTGGTGGCCAGATCGGCTTCAACTACCAGATGGACCAGGTGGTAATCGGTCTCGAAGGTGACATTCAGCTGGCTGACATCAATGACAGCGATGCGAACTTCGGCTTCACGATGAACAGCGACGTGAATTACTTCGGCACCGTACGTGCCCGCGCTGGTTTTGCTGTCGACAACGCCTTGATCTACGCAACCGGTGGTCTGGCCTACGCCGGCATTGACTACAAGGTGCAGGGTGGGCCTCCCGGCATCAACATCAACGACAGCTACAGCAAGATGGGTTATGCCGTCGGCGGTGGTGTGGAATACGCCTTCGATGACAACTGGTCCGGCAAGGTCGAGTACCTGTACGTCGGGTTGGGTCACAAGGATCTGTCTGACATCGGCTTCACGACCCGCGCAACGCCGAGCTTCCACTCTGTACGCCTCGGCATCAACTACAAGTTCTGATACCGGTCCACAGCCGGAAATCATTGAGGGGCGCCCAGGTGGCGCCCCTCTTCTTTTGCCTGCGCCAACGCTGACACAGGCACTTCAGTCTTTCTTAAACTCTCAATAACGCAGCATTAACCCTAACAAGCGATGATCACCGTGAACTGCAACGTAACACCTGGTTCGGGGTATCATCATGAAAGCGTATCTTCTTCCTCTTGCACTCGCCGCCGCTGTGCTGGTCCCCGCGACCTCGGCGCTGGCGGCCGATCTCGAACCACCCCCGCCCATCGAGGATCTTCGTCCATCGACCTATGACTGGACCGGCGTGAGCATCGGTGTGTTCGGCGCCGCAAACGCCGTGCAGGGCCGGTACTGCTGTAACTTCATCGATCCGGAAATGAGCGGCATCGGTTATGGTTTCGGTGTCAGGGTCGGTGCCGACTACCAGTTCGACAGCATCGTCGTCGGTATCGCAGGCGACTGGATGTTCAGCGACTATCTGGCAGACAACGACGATCCGGTGGAAGCCACCTATCTGAACATGGCGAACTTCGGCACACTGCGTGGCCGCGTGGGCTGGGCCGACGACAGGACCCTGATCTATGCCACCGCCGGTCTGGCTGCCGCCGAAATGGAATTCGGCGCGCTCGTGGGCCCAAGCAGCGTCAACGACAGCGAAGTCCAGTGGGCCTACGGCTGGACGATCGGCGGCGGCTTCGAGCACGCCATCACCGATTCGCTCTCGGTCGGCCTCGAGTATCTTTATGTGTCGCTGCCGGACACCAATCACTTCCTGACGGACGGCATGGGCGTTTCGGGAACCGTCAACATGAAGTACGAGGACATGCACACGGTTCGCGCCAGCCTCAACTATCGCTTCAGTCTCTAATTTCAGTACTACAGCACTACAGCACCGCAGCAGCACCGTCAGGGGCCCCTTTCCGGGGCCCCTTTCCCATCTTCCTTCATGCGCCACACAGGGCCTTTGTAAACATCCGGCACGGGATCGAAACCCGACTGGCCCCAAGGGTGGCACCGGCAGATCCGGGCGAAAGCCAGGGCAGACCCATGCGCCGCGCCATGCTTGCGTATGGCGTCGCTGGCGTACTCCGAACAGGTCGGTAAATAGCGGCAGCGGCGGCCCACAAAAGCCGATAATGTCAGCTGATAAAACCGGATGAGCGCGAGCAGAATATATTTCATGGGCGTGCCGTTCAGCATATAGGGCGCCAATGACCGACACCAAACCCAATATTCTCTTCGTCATGGCGGATCAGCTGGCCGCGCAGTTCCTCCCCTTCCACGGGCATCCGCTGGTGAAGACGCCGAACCTCTCGCGCCTTGCCGCCGAGGGCGTCGTGTTCGAGAATTGCTATTCCACCAGCCCGCTATGCTCCCCGGCACGGGCCACGGTGATGAACGGGCTCCTGCCGTCGCGCACTGGCGTTTATGACAATGCCGCGGAATTCCCCTCCTCCATTCCCACCTGGGCCCACTATCTGCGGCTGGCGGGCTACAAGACATGCCTGTCGGGGAAGATGCATTTCGTGGGGCCAGACCAGCTTCACGGCCTCGAAGAGCGGCTCACCACCGACATCTATCCTGCCGACTTCGGCTGGACGCCGGACTGGCGGCTGCGCCAGGAACGAATCGACTGGTGGTACCACAACATGACCAGCGTGCTGCAACCCGGCATCGCGGAGATTACCAACCAGCTCGAATTTGACGATGAGGTCGCCTTTCTGGCGGTGCGCAAGATTTACGACTACGCCCGCTATCACAACGATGCGCCCTTCTGCCTGATGGCGTCCTTCACCCATCCGCATGACCCTTATGCGGCGCGGGCCAAATTCTGGAATCAATACCGGGACGAGGACATCGACCTGCCCAAGGTTCCGCGCATGTCGCGTGCCGACCTCGATCCCCATAGCCAACGCCTCTACGACGTCTCGGCGATAGACGACTACACGGTGACGGAGGCCGATCTGCGCGCCGCGCGGCATGGCTACTACGCCAACATCAGCTATGTCGACGACCTCATAGGTCAGATGATCTCTGCGCTGGAAGCCGCTGGAAAGATTGACAATACCGCGATTGTCTTCACCTCCGATCACGGCGATTTCCTGGGCGAAAGGGGCTTGTGGTACAAGATGTCCTATCTTGAGCCGTCGGCCCATGTGCCGCTGCTCGTGTGGTCTCCAGCGCTCTTCTCCGCACGGCGGGTGGCCGAGCCGGTGACGCTGGCGGACATCCTGCCGACGCTGTCAGCGATCGGTAACAATGGCGAACTGAAGCTGGCCCGGCCGGTGGACGGGCGTTCGCTCTATCCGCTGCTGATGGGCGGGGCCGAGGATGCAAACGGGACGGCGTGGGGCGAGTATCTAGCGGAAGGTGCCATCGCACCGATCTACATGCTGCGGCGCGGTCCATGGAAATTCATCCATTCGCCAGTGGACCCGGACCAGCT
Organism: uncultured Aestuariivirga sp.; assembly: GCA_964510815.1. Lineage (GTDB taxonomy): Bacteria > Pseudomonadota > Alphaproteobacteria > Rhizobiales > Aestuariivirgaceae > Aestuariivirga. The sequence continues at coordinate 36,776 of CAZECZ010000021.1, read as the reverse complement.
GTTCAACCTGACCGATGACCCGGATGAGTTGAACAATCTGGCACCGACCCATCCGCTGGCGGGGCTGATGCGGGCGGAAGTCACGGCCAAGTTCGACATTGCCCGCATTCACGACGAGGTTCTGACCAGCCAACAGGCCCGGCACATGATGTTCGAGGCCCTCAAGAGCGGGCACCATTTCCCATGGGATTTCCAGCCGCTGCGCGATGCGTCGGAGCAGTACACCCGCAATCACATGAGCGTCACGGACCGGGACCTGCAGTCGCGCTACCCGCAGGCCCCCGATATCGAGGACAAGCGGCGCACGTAACCCCCTTCAGTACGGCGTGCCGTCCTTGTGGAGGATCTGAAACCGGCCGTTCTGCTTAATCGCCTTCATGTCGACAGCCGCATCCGAATAATGGGCGGTTTCGACGTCCGAGCGGGTGCCAACTTCAAGTATGCTTGCCGGCACGGATGAACGGTTGACAAGCTGGTGACCATTGGGAACCCCTGCCTTGAAGCCTGCGCACATGCCGGCCGTGAGGACCAGTTCACCAGTATCGCCGATCAATGTCACTTCGCCATCGAGGACATAGATGAATTCGTCTTCCCTTTCGTGCCAATGGCGCTGTGACGACGCGCTGCCGGGGGCAAGTACCGTCAGATTGACGCCGAATTGACTGAGCCCGAAAACATCGCCTAGCGCCCGCTTCGCCCGCCCCTCGAAGCCCTTGTCATAGGGCTTGGGATAGATCGTTCCGGTACGGGCGGGTATGTCGGCAGCCCGGATGGCTGCCGGTTTCGGGTCACTCATGTACGGCCTCCTTCTGCTTTCTTTCGATCTGCTGGACCGCATCTGCAACGGCGTCGAACGTCAAGAGTGTCGAGGCGTGGCGGGCCTTGAAATCACGGACCGGGAGCAGCGCCTCGAGGTCGGCCCATTTGCCGCCGGGCGGCGGGCCCGCTTCCTTCAGCATGGCGTACATCTGGTCACGGACCTGCTTCAGTTCCTCAGCCGTGGACCCGACCACATGGCGGGCCATGATCGAGGACGACGCCTGGCCCAGCGCGCAGGCTTTGACATCGTGGCCGAAACCGGTGACCACGCCGTCTTTCATATTCAGATCAACCGTCACCTTGGAGCCGCAGAGCTTGGAATGGGCCACCGCCGTCGCATCCGGCGCGCCCAAGCGTTGCAAGAGCGGAATGTCTGCCGCGAAGGCCAGAATCTTCTTGTTGTAGATATCGTTGATCATTCCAATATCCTAAACCGTTCGCAAACAGCGGCAAGCATGACGTTTGCCGGTTTGCGTTTCTGGGACCTGACATGATATGTGAGCGCTGAAAAGCGGGCCGCAAGCCCCCAAGCCATGTCATCCGCTTCCAGCGGATGTGCGTATAAAGAGCCGTAAGAGGCAAAGTGAAGTCAGGACCAATGGACGCCGTCATCAAGAAGATCCCTCGCGACCCCGCCCACAGGGCCGTTCAGCGCCCGAGCCAGGAGGAGGCAGAGGCCGCCGTGCGCACCCTTCTCGCCTGGGCAGGCGACGATCCGAACCGTGAGGGCCTGCTCGACACGCCGAAGCGGGTTGCCAAGGCGTTCCGCGAGTATTTCAGCGGTTATGAAGATGATCCGGCAGAAGCGTTGGCCCGCACCTTCGAGGATGTGGGTGGCTATGACGATATTGTCATGCTGCGCGATATCGAGTTCAATTCGCACTGCGAGCACCATATTGCCCCGTTCGTGGGCCGGGCCCATGTGGCCTACTTACCGACCCGGTCGGTCGTCGGAATCTCGAAGCTGGCGCGGGTGGTCGAAATCTATGCCCGCCGGCTTCAGACCCAGGAGACCATGACCGCCCAGATCGCCAACGCGATCATGGACGCGCTGGAACCGCGCGGCGTGGCAGTGTTGCTGGAGGCGGTCCATACCTGCATGTCGATGCGGGGCGTGGGCAAGCGCAATGTCGCGACCATCACCACACAGTTCACCGGCGAGTTCAAGACCAACCCGGTGATGCAGGCCCGCTTCATGGAACTGGTGCGTTCGCCGTCCGGCGGCTTTTCACTCTGATGGCGGCCGGCCTGGACGAGACGGACAGGTTCGAACCGCACTACAATTCCGAAGGACTCATTCCCGCCATCGTGACGGATGCCACGGACGGCACCGTGCTGATGTTCGCCTTCATGAATGCCGACGCCCTGCGTCTGACCCAGGAAACGGGCGTTGCCCATTTCTGGAGCCGGTCGCGCAAGGCCCTGTGGAAGAAGGGTGAAACGTCCGGTGAGACGCTTCAGGTGAAGGCCCTGCTCACCGATTGCGATCAGGACGTGGTGCAGGTGAAGGTCATCCCCCAAGGAAAGGGCGCCGCCTGTCATACCGGCCGGCGTAGCTGCTTTTATCGCATGGTCGAGGGCGAACGGCTGGTTTTTACCGACGATCAGCCGCTTTTCGATCCGGACGCCGTGTACCGGAGCTGACCGGTCAGCCTGCCGACGCGATGTAGGTCTTCATGTCCTCAGCTTCGCGCTCCATCGATTCAATGCGAAACTTGACCACATCGCCAATGGAGATCATGCCGGCAAGCCGGCCATCGGAGACGACCGGCAGGTGACGGATGCGGTGCTCCGTCATCAGCGCCATGAGGTTTTCCTCGGTGTCGGCCGCCGAACAGGTGCGCACCTTAGCGGTCATGATGTCGGCTGCCGTCTTGGCGAGCACTGAAGACGCATTGCCGGACATGGCCCGCACGATATCCCGCTCGGACACGATGCCGGCGATGCCGCCTTGGGAGTCGACGACGATCACCGCGCCAATGCGGTGCCGCGCCAGGAGATCGACGATGCTCTGGACCATGTCAGAGGGCTTGACGGTGACAACGTCACTGCCCTTCTGCTTGAGGATGTGAACGACTGCCATTTGAGCCTCCTTCCATCAAGTGCTGGAGGCGCAGGATAACACATTCCTGCCGTTATGAAACCCGCCGCTGCGCCAGCAGGTAAAAGGTGGCCAGACCCGCGAGAAAGCCACCCAGATGGGCCTCCCAGGCGATGCCGCCGTCCTGCATGAAGGAATTACCGGTCCAGCCGGACGCGCCCGAAAAGACCGTAATGGCCAAAAACACCAGGACGAACAGGAGCGCGCGGCGGTTGGTCAGCAATTCAGCAGGAGCCGATGGCCGGCGGCCCCAGGTGGACGGTACCGCGAACATGATGGGGACCGCCGCCCCGAGAAGTCCCGATACGGCCCCCGACGCCCCGATCATGATGACAGGTTGCCCCCAGTGCAGCGCCAGGCTCGCCACTGCGCCTCCCAGTGACGAGATGGCGGCCAGCAACAACACCCGGGCGGTGCCCAGATAGCGCGCTACCGGCGTGCCGAAGACGAGAAGCCAGATGCTGTTGAAGATCAGGTGCATCCAGCTGCCGTGCAGGAATGCATAGGTGAGGAAGCTCCAGGCCTGCGACCCGGGTATCATAGGATAATTGGGGTTGGTGAGGCGGACCGGAATGAAGGCGAAGGCGTAAAGCGCCCAGACTTGCCAATTCTGGCCTGCCACTGACAGGCCGGCGTGAATGGCCACCAGAATGGCAATCAGGACGAGGACCACCGCGGGCGCATTAAACACCGGCTGGTGGACAGCCTGCACCCTGGCGTTTTCATTGGCCGGTCGATCCAAATTGTCCTCCTCTGCCCCGTGGCACAAACGATGCACCCTTGCTGCCATGACGTTCACGAATGGAACACCGGCACGCCGGTGCCAGCAAAGGCCTTAATCATGTTGGTTAGCGACGAACTCAACTCCAGCCAAGACGAAACACACATCCTTCATCCGTCAAGCCGGGCCTTGTTCCGGTTCTGGGAGTCGGTGCGGGCCGAAAAGGCCGCCCCGCGGCGCGACGAACTGGATCTGACGCGGATCCGGCAGCTCATTCCCAACCTGTTCATTGCAGAATATGCCCCGAAGGCTCGCATGTTCCGGTGGCGGCTGGCTGGCACCGGCATCTGCGAGGTCTATCATCGCGAACTCACGGGAACCAATTTCCTCGCGGGTTGGGACCATTTTGAGGCCGACACCATCGGACGCTTCCTCGCGGGAACGATTCGCCACTTGCAGCCCTGCCTGATGCGCTTTCGCTTCTTCACCGATCGGGACCAGGTGTTCGGCGCCGAGCTCGTGGGCTTTCCGCTAACGGCCGCCGACGGTGTCACCACGCATATTCTCGGCGGCCTGTTTCCCTTCCGCGATGCCGGTGCACTCAACTATACGGCACTGACGCATATGGAACTCTCCGCCGCGCGATCGATCTGGACCGAACTGCTACCCTCGGATGTGCCGATGGCCCAGGTTGATCTGCCGGTCATCCGCAACTTCCGGGTGATTTCCGGCGGCCTGAGCTAGACTGAAAGCCCGTCCCCGCCTTAACCCTACCTTTACGGCGCTGCCCTAGTCTCTTTCCCTACGACGGAGGAGACACCCACGTGAGTGCCACTAAGCATGCGCATGCCCAAGCGGGGAATGCCGCGTCTGGAACAGTTCGCCAGGTCCTGTTCGGACGATTCATGCTGCCTGACCAGAGCGAGCACTCCTGTCAGGTACAGGGCATCTCCCTGGATGGCGCCGTGTTTCTCACCGAAACCGTGCCGCCCGCGGGTCAATCCATCGTCGCCTATCTGGAAGAAGTCGGACGCATTGAAGCGACCTCGGCCGACCCGGTCGATGGCGGCTTTCGCGTCACCTTCTCGCTCACGGGAGCTCGCCGCGACCGTTTCGAGACGCGGTTAAACTGGCTGGTGCAGAAGGAGAACGGACACTCCATCGAGGACCGGCGCCACACCCGCTACGAACCGAAGGAAAAGTCGTCCCAGATCACCATGCCTGATGGGCGCGAATATGCCTGCGAGGTGCTCGACATTTCACTCTCCGGCGCTGCTGTGAAAGTGGAGGTGATGCCCAGTCTCGGGACGTACATCCTGCTGGGCAAGATGCGTGGCCGTGTGGTGCGCTACCTCGAAAACGGCATCGCCATCGAATTCGTCAAGCTGCTCGACCGCACTCAATTGACCGAAACGGTGCGCTGACGCCGCAAACCGGCTTTTCTTTCCCGTCCACTTTGGCCTACAGTCGAAGCTTAGGCGTGTAACACGCAAGGAGAAGGGAAGCCGCATGGCCAAAGCAAGCCGCACGAAGCCCAAGCTCACCAGCCTTACCGACATCTATGCGTTCTTCCGCAAGAACCAGACGCCGATCACCTTCCTGTCGCCAACGCCGTACAACATTCTGGGGCTGGGGCGCTGGATCAACAAGTTCGAATACATCAACTTCTTCGACAGCTTCGATGGAACCCACCCAAAGATCGTGGTGCCGCGCGAACATGGACCGCATGAGTTCCGCTCCATCGAGGACGTGAACAATTATCTGCTGCGGCATAAGGAAGTACGGGCGAAACTGAAGGAACGGGGCCCAGGTTATCTGCTGCTCGTGATGTTCGACGAGGAAACAGAAGCACTGGCCAAGGAGCTTGGCCAGAAGATCGCGCTCCCCCCGGCAAAGCTGCGCAAGCACATCGACTCGAAAATCACCACGACCAAGCTGGGCAACGCCGCCGGCATCCCGTCGGCTCCCAACACCATGGGCCGCGCCAAGTCCTTCCGTGAACTGATGAAACTGGCGAGTTCCGCGCGGCTCGGCGACGATCTGGTGGTGCAGACCCCATACGGTGACTCGGGCCGCACCACCTTCTTCATCAAGTCGGAAGCCGACTGGAAAAAGAACGAAGACGACCTGGTCAAGGAGCAACTGAAGGTGATGCGGCGCATCAACCACCTGCCGGGTACGGTCGAGGCGGTCGCCACCAAGCATGGCACACTCGTGGGTCCGCTGCAGACCGACATCACTGGCTTTGCCGAGGTCACGCCCTACAAGGGCGGCTGGTGCGGCAACGACGTGTTCACCGGCGGATTGGAAAAGGAGCGGAAGGCGGTCCTCAGGATGGCGCAGAAGCTGGGCGATCAGCTTTACAAGACCGGCTACAAGGGCGCCTTCTGCATGGACTTCCTGATCGATACCGACACGAGCAAGGTTTATCTGGGCGAGATCAATCCGCGCATCTCCGGTGCCTCGCCTATGACCAATCTCATCACATCCACCTATGGCGGCTGCCCGATCTACATGTTCCACATGCTGGAATACATGGACGTGGACTGGGAACTCGACCTGTCGAAGGTGCAGCAGCGCTGGGCCGAGTTCGACAACTGGAGCCAGTTGATTCTCAAATACCCTGTCGACCAGGTCGAAATGATCACCAAGGCGCCCGCCTCCGGCATCTGGCGAATGACGCCATCAGGCGATGCGTCCCTGGTGCGCAAGTCGATCGACTGGTTCCTGGTGTCGGGCGAGGATGAGGCCTTCTATCTGCGCGTCTATACCGCCGGCGATTACCGCTATCACGGTGCCGATATGGGCATCCTGGTGTCGCGCGGGCGTTTCCAGACCGATGACCGCAAGCTGACGGATCGGGCCAAGCAATGGGTAAATGCCATCTACAAGCATTTCGATGCCGTGCCGGTTTCGGCCTCCTCGGCGCCGATGCCACCGCCTCTCCATGACACCAACAAGATGTTTTGAGACATGACAAGTATGAAAGACCATATGTCGGCCATCGCCGCCCTGCCCGCCGACGGCGTGCTGGTGGGACGCGTGTGGAACCCCGGAGAGGAAGGCCCCTCGATCGTCAAGCGCGACGGATCGCGCTTGATCGACATCAGCGCGGCATTTCCGACCATGCGCGATTTGTGCGAAGCAGACGATCCCGCGGCGGCGGCTCTTGCTGCGGATGGCGACGCCCTCGGCAGCATCGACGCGATCATGGCCAATACGCCGCCGGAGGCGCGCAACAGGAAGATGCCCTGGCTGTTGCCGCCTGTGGACCTGCAAGCGTTGAAGGCAGCGGGCGTCACCTTTGCCATCTCCATGCTGGAGCGCGTCATCGAGGAACGGGCGCGCGGCAACCCGGCAGCTGCAGCCGAAATCCGCGCCTCGATCGGCGAGCTGATCGGCGATGATCTTTCAAAGCTGAAGCCCGGTTCCGACGCGGCGATGAAGCTGAAGCAAGTGCTCATGGAAAAGGGCGCGTGGTCGCAATACCTCGAAGTCGGGATCGGGCCGGACGCAGAGATCTTCACCAAGTCTCAGGTGATGGCGGCGGTGGGCCACGGCATGGAAGCGGGACTCAACGCGATCTCGACCTGGAATAATCCGGAGCCGGAAGTCGTCGTCGTGGTTCAGTCATCCGGACGGATCGTGGGCGCCACACTCGGCAATGACGTGAACCTGCGCGATGTCGAGGGGCGTTCCGCCCTGCTGCTGGGCAAGGCCAAGGACAACAATGCCTCTTGCGCGGTGGGGCCACTGATCCGCCTGTTTGACAGTACGTTCACGCTCGATCACGTGCGCAACATGCAGCTGTCGCTGCGGGTCGTGGGCGAAGACGGATTCGTGATGGATGGCGCATCCAACATGGCGAAGATCAGCCGCGACCCGGCCGATCTGGTGGGGCAGATGATCGGCAAACATCATCAGTACCCGGATGGTGCGGTTCTGTTCCTCGGCACGCTGTTCGCGCCCATCGAGGACCGCGATGCACCCGGCAAGGGCTTTACACACAAGCTGGGCGATATCGTCACCGTGTCATCCAAGGAACTGGGAACGCTGGCCAACCGCATGACGCATTCGGACAAGGCGGCGCCGTGGACCTTCGGCACCAGTCATCTGATGCGAAACCTTGCGAAGCGGGGACT
>CAZECZ010000021.1:0-28893 GCA_964510815.1 uncultured Aestuariivirga sp. | reverse complement strand
CGCCGTGGACCTTCGGCACCAGTCATCTGATGCGAAACCTTGCGAAGCGGGGACTGCTGTAGCCTATTTCACGAAGCTCCGGCGCACCGGCAGGGTCTGGACGTTGGCCGGTCCCGGGCCATCGGCGCGGCGCGGCGTGGCCACGGGGCCAAGCGAGTCCAGATAGGTGGTATCGAAGCCCTTCTGGTAGACCGGGAAATCGGCGGGGCGGTCGCGGAAGCTCTTGGCCATCTGGCCGAGCCCCCGGATGCCGCGCTCACGTGAGCGGCGGACCTGGTCGAAGTCCACCTCGATCGGAATGATCTGTTCGGTTGAATCGGCCTGGTGGAGCCGGCGGCCATTGGGATCGAACACGGCGGACTGGCCATTGCCGCCGGCACCCAGTCCGTTGATATCGAAGACATAGGATTGCATGGTGGCGCTCGTCGCGTGGGCCACGGTCAAATCAATGTCGCGGTCGATGGTGTGGGTCATCACCGGATGGAGGATCACCTCCGCGCCCATGGCGGTCAGCGTCCTTGCCGTTTCCGGGAACCAGATGTCATAGCAGTTCAAGATGCCGAAGCGGCCAGCGCCCTCGACGTCCCACACGAAGAACTCGTCGCCCGGCTGGACGCCCTGCTCCAGCGGCGTGAAGGGGAACATCTTGCGGTAGCGGCCGATAACTTCGCCATCGGGATTGATGATCGAGGTTGTGTTGTAGATGCCGCCATCGCGGCGCTCATACATGGAGCCGTTGATCAGCCAGATCTTGTGGTGGGCCGCGATCTGCTGGAATTCCTCCTCGGTGCCGCCAGGCAAAGGCTGCGCGTGGTGCAGCACAGGGCCGAACACGGCGAGTTCGGAGAACATCACCATTTGAACCCATGGGTAGAGGTGCAACGTGAGGTCGATCCTCTGGCGCATGGCGTCAAGGTTCGACCCGTGGCCCAGGTACATCTGAATACCGGCAATCGCAAATGGCGTCATGCTGCCCCGTTTTTCCGTAGAGGCAACAATCTTGCCCCAGATTCTTCAAGACTAGCCTATTGCGACGCAAAAAAGCAAATCCGGGGTTAACAGGCTGAGACAGCACGCCTTTCGACAGACATCGTGAAATGTGGCAGATTGCCAGGCGCGGAGGATGCAGCCATGAATGTCCACACCCCCATCGATGCCGTTGCCGAGCTCAAGGCCAATGTCAGCGTGCCCTTCGAACAGGCGCGGGCCATGCCGAAGAGCGTCTACACGTCGGAGGCGTTTCTTGAGGCGGAGCTGACGCACATCTTCGCGAAAGAGTGGTACTGCGTGGGGCGGGCCTCGTCGCTGAAGGAGCCCGGCGACTACATCACCTTCGAACTGGCAGGTCAGCCGCTGATGGTGGTGCGCGGCAAGGATGGCACCATTCATGCGCAATCCAACGTCTGCCTGCATCGCATGTCCACCCTGCTGGAGGGGCGCGGCAACAGGCGGCTCATCACCTGCCCCTATCATGGCTGGACCTATGAAACCGATGGGCATCTGCGTGGCGCGCCCGCCATGGAGGGCAACCAAGGCTTCTGCAAAGAGGCCTACCGGCTGCCGCAGGTGCGCTGCGAGACCTGGCTCGGCTGGGTGTTCGTGACCCTGAACAAGGACGCGCCGACCGTGGCCACGCATTTCGCCGAGGTGGAGGAGATGATCCGGCCCTATGACATGACGAACTATACCGAGTGGTTCAACGAGGAGTTCGTGTGGGCGACAAACTGGAAGGTGCTGGCCGAGAACTTCATGGAGAGCTACCACCTGCCGGTCTGCCATGCCGGCACCATCGGCGGGCTGTCGAAGTTCGATGAGATGATCTGCCCGCCCAGTCCCCCTCATTTCAACTGGCACACGATCCTCAAGGAGCCGCATTTCAAGATCGCCTGCGCGCATTCCACCAACACGCGGATGGAGGGCGATCTCCGGCGCACCACTTTCCTTTTGGCGCTTTACCCGAGCTTCCTGGTGACGCTGACGCCCGGCTACTTCTGGTATCTGTCGTTGCATCCGAAGGGCACCGGCCATGTGCATGTCACCTTCGGCGGCGGCATGTGCAACGACTTCCTGAATGACGCGGACGTGGCCGAACACTTCGCCAAGGTGAAGGGCCTGCTCGACAAGGTGAACGTGGAAGACAAGGGCTGCACAGAGCGAGTCTATCGGGGCTTGTGTTCCGATTTGGCCGAGCCGGGCCACCTCTCGCACCTCGAGCGGCCGAACTTCGATTTTGCAACCTATCTGAACCGGATGATAAACCCCTAATGCCTTCTCCCGCCAAAGCGGGGACAAGACCTTTCAAGACCTCGCCCGCTCACCCCGTCACCGCAGCTTCGAAGATTCGCGCGAAGCCGTCGATGAGTTGCTCGTCCGAATAGCGCAGCGGATCATCAAAGTTTTCGACCAGACCTTTCATGGTCAAGAGACCGATGGCCGAGACGTGAGCGAGAAACGCGATCAGGCGCGGGTCCAGCTTCGTGCGCCCTGAACAATTGCCCTGGCCTTGAGCGACCTTCTCCGCTGCTCCGGCCAGCCAAAGATCGTTGATCGGGCGGATGCGCGCGAATTGCTCTGCATCGAAATGAAGGGCACCGGTGCTGGCGACCTGACCATAGAGAAAGGCGAGGCGAAAGTCGTCGAGGCGCGGTGCGAAAGTCTTCACGGTTTCCCGGATGAGCGCGCGCAACGCCTCGGGTCCGGTCGCGGCGCGCTCGACCCGGTCATGAACGGTGCGGGCGGAACCTTCGAAGACGGCGAAGATAAGTTCGAACAGCAGCGCATCCTTCGATGGAAAGTAATAGTAGAGCGCCGTCTTCGACACGCCGACTTCCTTCGCAACCGCCTCGAGCGTCGTCGCGGCGACACCACTTCGCAGCAGCACCCGGCGTGCGGCGTCGAGGATCTCCTCGCGGGATTGTTCGCGTCGGCGTGTGCGGCGGGCCTGGCGCTTGCTGGCGGCGTCGTCCTTGGCGGCAGCGCGCCGACGTTTCGCCGGTTTCGGGGCCGGTTTTCGCAAATCAGTCATGTGCTTACCTTACCATCATACAAGTTATTCGTCTAGTCGTTGACTTTTAGACCGTTGTTCAATAAAAGGCTCTCGTTAACTCAGCGGTTTGGCGCAAGCACAAGGGGCGATCGCCGAACGCCGCCGGCCTTCACAGTCAAGACAGATGGCAGCACCGCCAAACACATCTGGAGAAGCGAAATGACCCAGTTGAGCCTGCAAGACCCCCTCTTCGCCACTTACGCCATTGCCGCCACGCTCATGATTCTGAAAGCCGTGAGCATGTCGTGGCTGACGGTCGCCCGCATGATGAAGGTGAAAGGCGGGTTCCGCTCGCCCGAGGACATCAAAAAGACACCGCTCAACCCCGAGCCCGATCCGAAGCAGCTTCAGGCCAACGAGTATGTCGACCGGGTCCGGCGCATCCAGATGAACGATCTGGAGAATCTGCCATTCTTCCTGGTCGCGGGGTTTCTCTATGTGCTCACGGCCCCGTCGCTGGCACTCGCACAGTGGCTGCTCTACGGCTACGTGGTGTCGCGGCTGCTGCACTTCATCGCCTATTTCACCGGGCAGATCCACGACATCCGCGCCACCTTCTGGACGATCGGCTCGGTGATCCTGATCTTCATGTCGGTCCGCGTGCTGTTCGCGGCGTTCGGCTATTGAGGCCGTTGCCCGTCAGGCGCGGCCCCTGGCGGCGCAGTGACGGGCACCCTCCCCATCAAAAATCCTGCACGTCGACGACGCCAGAGATCGCCTTTATGGCGCCCTTGATCTGGGGCGTCACGGTGAACTTGTTGCCGAGGGAGACGTGGACCTCGCGGCCCTGGTCCATCAGCATGATGAGGCGCACGGGCGCGCGGCCGCCATTGGTCAGGCGCGCGGCGATCGACTCCAGCGGCTTTGAATCGCGGACGAAAATTTCGAGGCCGGTCACCATGGTGGCCGCCGCCTTGTCGAGCGGCTCCACAGCCTGAAGCCGGAGCTTCACCTCTTCGCCTTCCACATCGGCCTCGACCCGGGCGATCACCGCGCTGCCCGGCTCCAGCAGGTCGCGGCAGGCGGCGAGCGTGTCCGAGAAGCAGATCGACTCGAACTGGCCGGTGGGATCGGAGAAGCCGACGAAGGCGAACTTGTTGCCGGACTTGGAGCGCCGCTCTTGACGATGGGTGACGGTGCCGGCGAGCTTGGCCGCCGTTGCTCCCTTGGTCAGCGCCTTCTCGTGGAAGCCCGCCCAGGTATCAACACCCAGCTTCTGCAGCGGTTTCATGTAGTCGTCGAGCGGATGGCCCGAGAGATAGAAGCCCACCGCCTCGAATTCCTGTGACAGCTTGTCCATGGTCAGCCAGGCGTCGCGGCGCGGCAGCACGAGTTCATCGGAAGACCCTTGCATACCTCCGAACAGGTCGTTCTGTCCCGCTTCCGCCGCAGACGTCGTGCGGTTTGCCATGGAGAGGATCGACTCCACGCCATCCAGCACCTGGGCGCGGTTGGGGTTCATCGCATCGAAGGCGCCGGCCTTGGCCATGCTTTCCAGTGCCCGTTTGTTCATCATCCGCGCGTCGATGCGCCTTGCAAAATCGCCGATCGACTTGAAGGGGCCGCCATCATTCCGTGTACTGACGAGATGCTCGATGGCGCCGGCGCCGACGTTCTTCAGCGCCGCCAGGGAGTAAAGGATGGCGCCGTCTTTCACGGCAAAATCAACGCCTGAGGCATTGACCGACGGGGGGATCACCTCGACGCCCACACGCTGGGCCTCGCGGCGGAACATCATCAGCTTGTCGGTGTTGCCCATATCGAGCGTCATCGAGGCGGCGAGGAATTCGACCGGGTAGTTGGCCTTGAGATAGGCCGTCTGGTAGGCGACGACGGCATAGGCGGCGGCGTGCGACTTGTTGAAGCCGTAGCCGGCGAACTTCTGCACAAGCTCGAAGATGTAGTCGGCGCGCTCGGCCTCCACCTCCAGCTTGACGGCGCCGTCGATGAAGCGCTCCTTCTGGGCGTCCATCTCGGCCTTGATCTTCTTGCCCATGGCGCGGCGCAGGAGGTCGGCTTCGCCGAGCGAATAGCCGGAGAGCACCTGGGCGATCTGCATCACCTGCTCCTGGTAGACCATGATGCCGTAGGTCTCTTTCAGGATCGGTTCGAGCTTGGGATGCAGATAATCTGGCTGCTCCTCGCCCTTCTTGCAGGCGATATAGCGCGGGATGTTGTCCATGGGGCCCGGGCGGTAGAGTGCGACGATGGCGATGATGTCCTCGATGCAGTCGGCGCGCATCTTCTTCAGCACGTCGCGCATGCCGGAACTTTCCAGCTGGAACACCCCGACCGTATCGCCGCTGCCCAGCATGTCGTAGGTCTTGGGATCGTCGTAGGGTATGCGGTCGATATCGAAGGTGGCCTCGCGCACGCGGATGAGCTTCTGCGCCTTCTCGATGACGGTGAGCGTCTTGAGGCCCAAGAAATCGAACTTCACAAGGCCCGCCTTCTCGACGAACTTCATGTTGAACTGGGTTGCCGGGATGGCCGAGCGCGGATCACGGTAGAGCGGCACCAGTTCGTCGAGCGGCCGGTCGCCGATGACGACGCCTGCCGCATGGGTGGAGGCATTGCGATAGAGGCCTTCGAGCTTCAGCGCGATCTCGAACAGGGTCTTGACGGTGGGATCCTTGTCACGCTCCTCCTGCAGCTTGGGCTCGCCATCGAGGGCCTGCTGGAGGGTGACGGGGTTGGCGGGATTGTTGGGGATCAGCTTTGACAGCCGGTCCACCTGGCCATAGGGCATCTGCAGCACGCGGCCGACGTCCCTCGTCACCATGCGGGCCTGCAGCTTGCCGAAGGTGATGATCTGGGCCACACGGTCCTTGCCATAGCGGTCCTGCACATAGGCGATCACTTCGTCGCGCCGGTCCTGGCAGAAGTCGATGTCGAAGTCCGGCATCGACACGCGTTCGGGGTTGAGGAAGCGCTCGAACAGCAGGTTGAAGCGGAAGGGGTCGAGATCGGTGATGGTGAGAACGTAGGCGACCAGCGAGCCGGCCCCCGAGCCGCGCCCCGGCCCCACTGGAATGCCCTTCGACTTCGCATATTTGATGAAGTCCGACACGATGAGGAAGTAGCCGGGAAACTGCATCGAGGTGATGACGCCGAGCTCGAAATCGAGCCGCTTGACATAGTCCTCGCGAGAAAAGCCTTCCACCATGCCACGCTGGGCGATGCGCTGTTCCAGCCCCTCATGGGCCTGGCGCCTGAGTTCCTCGGCCTCGTCGCCCTCCCCGAAACGCGGCAGGATGGGTTTGCGGGAGCGCACCCGATAGGCGCAGCGGAGCGCGATCTCGACGGTGTTCTCCACCGCCTCGGGAATATCAGCAAAGAGAGCGGCCATCTCGGCCTGTGACTTGAAGCAATGCTCGGGCGTCAGGCGGCGGCGGTCCTCGGTGATCAGCACCTCGCCCTCGGCGATGCAGATCAGCGCATCATGGGCGGCATAGTCGTCTGGCTTGGCGAAGTAGCATTCGTTGGTGGCGACCAGCGGCACTTCGAGATCATAGGCGAGTTGGATCAAGCCGGGCTCGGCGGTGCGCTCGGCTTCCATGCCGTGGCGCTGGAGTTCGACATAGAGGCGGTCGCCGAAAACAGCTTTGAGGCGTTCAATCAACTCGCGCGCCAGTGAGCCCTGCCCCGCCACGAGTGCCTCGTTGACCGGACCGGCCGGTCCGCCGGTGAGGCAGATCAGTCCGTCGCTGTGTTCTGCCAAATACTCCCAGGTGACGTGATGCTCGGCGTTATCGGGCGAGTCGAGATAGGCCCGGCTGGAGAGCTTCATGAGGTTGGCGTAGCCGGTCTCGTCCTTGGCGAGACAGGCCAGAGACGGCATGCGGCGCAGGCCTGTCTGGGGCTTCTGTACCCCGCCCTCCTTGGCCTCTGCCATGTCGACCTTCAGGGTGCAGCCGATGATCGGCTGAATGCCCTTGTCGGCCATGGCATCGGAAAATTCGAGGGCCCCGAACAGATTGCCGGTGTCGGTGATGGCGACGGCCGGCATGCCAGCATTCCGCGCCAATCCGGCGAGCGCCTTGATCTTCAATGCGCCTTCCGACAGCGAATAAGCCGTGTGGTTGCGCAGATGGATGAAGGTGGGGGTCAGATATCCGGAATCGTCGGCCATGGCCCCATCATAGCGCGATCAGTCGACGGGTTCAGCCTCTTCGGGTTCCTCGTGCACAGGCATCTCAAGGGCACCTTCATAGGAGGTGAGGAACATGGCGAGGTTGTCGGACAGGTGCTCGGTCAGATAGCCTCCTTCTTGCACGACAACGGTCGGCAAGCCCAATGAAGCAATCTGCTCGGCGATGCGCGCGAAGCCCGCCTGCGTGACAGCACCGCCCTGCAAGGGATCGGCTTCATGGGCATCGAGGCCGAGTGCAATCACCAGTGCTCCCGGCTGGAACTCATCGATCTTCGTCAGCGCAAGATCGGCCTCCGTCAGCCAGACGTCATCGCCGCTGCCGCGCGGAACCGGCAAATTGAGGTTGAAGCCGGTGCCGCGACCCTCTCCTTCCTCTGCGGCCCCACCCCAGTAATAGGGGTAGAAAGCTGCGGGGTCCGTGTGGATCGACACGGTCAGGACATCGCGCCGCCGGTAGAAGATCGCCTGCGTGCCGTTGCCGTGATGCACATCGATGTCGAGAATGGCGACGCGTTCGTGGACGGAGCGCAGGCGCTGGGCCGCCAATGCCGTGTTGTTGAGATAGCAGAAACCGCCGGCGCGGCCGACGAAAGCATGATGGCCCGGCGGACGGCACAGGGCATAAACGACGTTGTCGCCCTTCAGGCAGAGATCCGCCGCCGTCAGCGCAGTCATGGCCGAGGCCGAGGCCGCACTCCAGGTCTTCTCGGTGATGGCGCAGGAAAAATCCATCATGTAGCGGCCGGCGCGGGCCATGATGTGTTCCGGTTCCACAAGAATCGGGGCCATGGGGCGAAGACTGGGCATCAGCTCCGGTGCGGCGCCCTCGATCTGCTTCCACTCGCCGTGCGCCGACTGCAGGAAGTTCACGTAGTGCTGGGCGTGGACTTCGCTGAACACCGCAGGATCATAGCGGCGGGCAGCGCAGATCTGGGCACCGGCCTCGCGGGCGCCTTCCAGGAGGGCGCGCGCCCGGGCGGGGCTGTCCGGATAGGCCACGATATGTCCGTTTGACAGAAACCTGGACGGCGCATGTCCAAGCTGCACCGCCGAAAAGATCGCCTTCATGTCACCCCTCGAAAATTCGTCCCTGTTCCAGCCGGGCCATGCGCGTCATGCCGGCGGCCAGATCGAAATTATGCGTCGCGACCAGTGCCGCCAACCCCTCTTCGTGGATGAGACGCAAGAGTTCGTCGTGCACACGGGCGGCCGTGCCGGGATCGAGATTGCCGGTGGGTTCGTCGGCCAGCAGCAGCAGGGGCCGGTTGGCAAGGGCGCGGGCGATCGCCACGCGCTGCTGCTCGCCGCCGGAGAGTTCGCTCGGACGATGCGTCATGCGGGAACCGAGCCCCATGCGCTCAAGCAATTCAGTGGCGCGGGCCTGGGCGGCGCTGCGGCTGGTTCCGGCAATCAACTGCGGCATCATCACATTTTCCAGCGCCGAGAATTCGGGCAGCAGATGATGGAACTGGTAGACAAAGCCAATGCCGATCCGGCGGATACGGGTTCGCGCACCATCGTCGAGTCTGGCGCAATTCTGTCCAGCGATCAGCACCTCACCAGACGTGGGCGCTTCCAGCAATCCGGCGATGTGAAGCAGGGACGACTTGCCCGATCCGGATTGCCCCACAAGGGCGACGATCTCGCCGGGATACACAGCAAGATCGAGATCCTTGAAGACGTCGAGCCGGCCGGCGCCTTCGGCGTAGGACCTTGCGACGCCGCGCAATTCAAGGGCTGGGCCGGGCGTGCTCATTCGTAGCGCAACGCCTCGACGGGATCGAGCCGCGCAGCTCGCCAAGCCGGGTAAAGCGTCGCGGAATAGGACAGCCCGAGAGACATCAGCACGATGAGGATGGTTTGCCA
Source organism: uncultured Aestuariivirga sp. (assembly GCA_964510815.1). Lineage (GTDB taxonomy): Bacteria > Pseudomonadota > Alphaproteobacteria > Rhizobiales > Aestuariivirgaceae > Aestuariivirga. Next base: position 19,828 of record CAZECZ010000021.1, on the reverse strand, counting down.
GGAATCCATCTTCGCTGGCAGCCGCGAGAGATAGTAGAGCTCCTGATTGAACGGATCGACGCCCGACACCCAGGTGATGAACTCCCGGATATTCTCGGTGTTCAGGCAAATCAGGAGACCGACGAGGAATCCGGCCAGCGTGCCGACTGTGCCGATGGCGGCGCCGGTGATGAAGAACACCCGCATGATGGTGCCGCGGGTCGCGCCCATCGTCCTGAGGATGGCGATGTCGTGGCCCTTGTCCTTCACCAGCATGATGAGGCCCGAGATGATGTTCAGCGCCGCGACCAGAATGATCATGGTCAGGACAAGGAACATGACGTTGCGTTCGACGGCCAGCGCGTTGAAGAAGGTCAGATTGCGCTGTTGCCAGGTCTGCACCACCATGCCGTCGCCTGCCGCCTCGTGCAGCGGAAGAACAAACTCATCGATGTTGTCGGGATTGTCGACCGTCACTTCGACTTGTGAGACGCCATCGTCGGTGACGAAATAATCCTGTGCCTCGGCCAGAGGCATATAGATGACATTCTCATCATAGTCCGACATGCCGACCTGGAAAATGGCGACGACCGGATAGTCGCGGATGCGCGGCGCCGTGCCGACGACGGTGTCCGGCCCCTCCGGCGAGATGATGGTGATGTTGGACCCCAGGCCAAGCTGGTGACGCCAGGCCATGCGCGAGCCGATGGCGACGCCGCCTGAAGCCTCGAAACCGACGAAGGACGGCTTTTCGTCGATTACCCCCGGTTCCTTGATTGCCGTCCTCAGCTTGTCGTTCATGATGCTCGGCAGTTTGCCGATGTCGGCATCGGAGATGCCGCGCACCAGAGCACCGGTGTTGCTGCGTAGACTGGAGGCCATGGCCTGCCCCTCGACCAGGGGAATGGCGCGCACCACGCCGGGGATCTCGAGGATGCGTTGTTCGATATCCTTGTAGTTCTGCAGGGGTTCAGTGTCGGCGCTGTAGACGCTGGCATGGCCCTGAAACCCCAGGATCTTGTCGAGCAGCTCGGAGCGGAAACCGTTTAGCACCGCCATGACAACGATGAGGGTAGCGACGCCCAGCAGAATGCCAAGGAATGAGAACAGCGAGATGACGGAAATGAAACCTTCCCGCCGCCTGGCCCGCAAGTAGCGGGCCGCCAGCAGCCATTCGAAGGCCGCAAAGGGGCGGGTATCGGGTAGAGACTTGTCCATCAAGGCTTGAAGCGTTCGACCACCTGGTCGAGAGCGACGTTCTCGCGCTCACCGGTCTTGCGGTTCTTCACTTCGGCGATGCCTTCCTTCAGACCACGCGGCCCGATGATCACCTGCCATGGCAGGCCGATCAGGTCCATGACGGCAAACTTGGCGCCGGGCCGCTCATCCCGGTCGTCATAGAGAACGTCGACACCCTTGGCTTCCAGCGCCTTGTAGATTTTCATGCATTGGGCCTCGGTGCCGGCATCGCCGGCCTTGAGGTTGATGAGACCAACCTTGAAGGGCGCAACTGGTTCCGGCCAGATGATGCCAGCCTCATCGTGGGAGGCCTCGATGATACCGCCCACGAGCCGCGAGACGCCGATGCCATAGGAGCCCGACTGCACCGGCACCTTCTTGCCATCAGCCCCCTGCACCTCGCAGCCCAGCGGCTCGGAATATTTGGTGCCGAAGAAGAAGATGTGACCCACCTCGATGCCGCGGCCACTGACGCGGCGGTCTGCGGGAACCCGCGCCTCGTAGTCGGCCTGGTCATGCATCTCGGACGTGGCGGCATATTTCGAGGTGAAATCATCGACCACCCTGGCCACGGCGTCCACGTCGTCATAGTCGATATCGAAGGCCTCCCAGTCCATGTCGTGGAAGGCGCGGTCGAAGAAGACCTCGGATTCGCCGGTGTCGGCGAGGATCAGGAATTCGTGGCTGTCCTTGCCGCCGATGGGTCCCGTCTCGGCGCGCATCGGAACGGCCTTGAGCCCCATTCGTGCGAAGGTCTTGAGATAGGACACGAACATCTTGTTATAGGAATGCTGTCCGGCTTCGCGGCTGACATCGAAGGAATAGGCATCCTTCATGAGGAACTCCCGGCCACGCATGACGCCAAAGCGCGGGCGCACCTCATCGCGGAACTTCCACTGGATGTGATAGAGATTGCGCGGCAGATCCTTGTAGCTCTGCACGCCCTGGCGGAAGATGTCGGTGATCATTTCCTCATTGGTGGGACCGTAGAGCATGTCGCGGTCATGGCGGTCCTTGATGCGCAGCATCTCCTTGCCATAGGCATCGTAGCGTCCGGACTTGCGCCAGAGATCGGCCGGCTGGATGGTGGGCATCAGCACCTCGATGGCCCCTGCCCGATTCTGTTCCTCACGCACGATCTGTTCGATCTTCTTCAGCACGCGGAAACCCATTGGCAACCACGAATAGCTTCCGGCGGCCTCCTGGCGGATCATGCCGGTGCGCAACATCAACTTGTGGGAGACGATTTCCGCTTCCTTAGGGTCATCGCGCAGAATGGGCATGAAGTATTGGGACAGGCGCATGGGAATCCCCGGCTATAAGGTGTTTGCGGCCCTTTTACGCAAACCCCATTGGAACTCAAGGAGGTGCGAGCGGAATTCAGGTGGGCGCTCTCACATGCCGGTGAAGGGCCGTGCGACGAGCGCCAAACACACGCCCAGGTCGAAGGTTGGGAGCGCCCCGATTGTGTCCGCAATGTGTCACTTTTAACTCGACAAGCCATGCAAATCTGCTAGCTTGCCCTGCAATTAGAACAAGACCACGGTGTCGCACTGAAGGTGGACCCAGGTCTGGGGAGGCAAAGTTTCCGGGCGCGCGAATGCAGCTGCCCCGCCAGATGAAAGTCTGGAAGCAAAGGAAACACTGAAGCAGAAAAGAGCGGAGCCAAAACTCCGCTCTTTTCTGTTGCCGTTTTTCAGTCTGAGCGATTGACCTGTCACGTCACCGGTTTTGGCATGCCGTCGAGGAACGGAATGTCATCGAAGCTGATCCAGCCATAGGTCATCTGGCCGTAGACCAGGCTGAACAGAATGCTGGCCAGTATCGTTGTCGCCAAAAGCTTGCGCCAGAGCATGGGCTTGACCGGCGCACCAGTTTCGTGGCCAGCCCCCACTTCGATGCCCTCCTCGTGATGGCTTCGCACGCCCCACGGCAGCACCATGAACAGGCACACCCACCAGGTGACGAAATAAATCGCTATGCCGCTGGCGAGGCTCATGCCTGTTCGAGCTCCACCAATGTGCCGCAGAAATCCTTGGGATGCAGGAACAGCACAGGCTTGCCGTGGGCACCGATCTTCGGGTTTCCGTCACCCAGCACACGCGCACCTTCCGTCTTCAGATGATCGCGGGCCGCGAGAATGTCGGCGACCTCATAGCAGACGTGGTGAATGCCGCCTGACGGGTTCTTGTCCAGAAACGCCCGGATCGGCGAACTGTCGCCCAACGGCTCCAAGAGCTCGATCTTGGTGTTGGGCAGTTCGACGAACACCACGGTCACGCCATGGTCGGGCTCGGTCTGCGGAGCAGAGACAGTGGCCCCCAGCATGTTGCGATAGATGGCAGTTCCCTTTTCCAGATCGGGCACGGCGATGGCGACGTGGTTGAGACGTCCAAGCATATGATCACTCCTTGTCGGCGCCCGGTTTAGTGGCGGATCGATTGGGCCTCAATGCGGCCTTTCGGCCAAGGCGCGGATAATCCATTGGCGCTGTTCGGGCGGCGAGGCGCCTCGTGGCTCGAAGACGTGGCGATCGAGGAAATAGCCGGTGATGCGCAAACCATCGACGATGTCCGTGGCATTGGCCGGGGCGTTGGCGCGAAGGAAGTCCGGAAGACGAAACAGCCGGTCGCGGTACGGTGCGCCTGCCGTTGCGCTGACGGCACGTCCTGATCTCGGTGATACGAAGGCAAGCCCATCGCGCGTGCCGGTCGCGGCGCAGGCCTTGAGATCGAGGCCGAAGCCCAATTCTTCCAGCAGGCCCATTTCCCAGCGCGCCAGGAGTGCAGGCCAGATGTCATCCTGCTCGATCGCAGCGAGGACCACACGCATCGCTTCGAAGGTCGGCGCATGGGGCTCGCGCTCGGGCAGCAACTGCGCGAGGCCTGCCAAGGTGGCGAGGCCCGCCAGCCGGAACGGCTGCTCCATGATCGCACCCGCGCGCAGCATGATCGGTTCGAGCGTGAAGGTGCCGAGATGATCTTCGATCCTCGCACGCCAGGTGAGTTGCACCTCATTTCCGGCCTGCAGCACCGGCCGCATGGTGCGCGACCGCCCGCCGCGCACCAGCCCCAGGCAGCGGCCGTGGGCCGCGGTGAGGATTTCGGCAATGGCGCTGGTTTCGCCGTGGCGGCGAACCGAGAGGATCACACCCTCGTCGCGCCATTCCATGGTGTCAGACCTCGAGACCCATCATGCGCAGCCGTTCCTTGTCCTCGGCCCAGTTCTCGCGCACCTTGACGAACAGGAACAGGTGGACCTTGCGCTCGAAATACTTCTCCATCTCGGTCCGGGCCAGCTGGCCAATGGCCTTGATGGTCTGGCCGCCCTTACCCAGCACGATCTTCTTCTGGCTGTCGCGCTCGACATAGATCACCTGATCGATCTTGACTGACCCGTCCTTGCGCTCCTCCCAGCCCTCGGTTTCGACGGTGGAGGAATAAGGAAGCTCGTCATGGAGCCGTTCATAGATCTTTTCGCGAGTCATTTCCGCTGCCATGAAGCGGAGTTGCACGTCGGCCACCTGGTCTTCCGGATAGAGCCAGGGGCCTTCCGGCATCCTGGCGGCGATGGCCCGCTTGAGATCGGCCAGACCTGACCCGCTCAGAGCACTCACCATGAAGATCTGCTCAAAGGCGAAGGCCGCATTGAAGGCCGCTGCCGCTTCCAATAATGCCTCGCGCTTCATGAGGTCGATCTTGTTGATGACCAGCAGGGCCTTGGCGCCGATGGCTTTCAGATGATCGATGATCTTCTGGACTTCTTCGGTCAGCCCGGCGCGGCCATCGACGAGGAGGACGACGGCATCGGCCTCGCCTGCCCCACCCCAGGCGTTTTCCACCATGGCACGATCCAGCGTGCGCTTCGGCTTGAAGATGCCGGGTGTGTCCACCAGCACCATCTGGGCATTGCCATCCATGGCGATGGCACGGATGCGGGCCCTGGTTGTCTGCACTTTATGGCTGACGATCGACACCTTCGATCCCGTGAGCTGGTTGACCAGGGTGGATTTCCCAGCATTGGGGGCGCCGATGATGGCGCAGAAGCCGCACCGCGCCGGCTGGTCAATGGCGTCCGTCATGTCTGATTCCTTCACGTTCGAGGAAAATCGCGGCGGCGTCCTGTTCGGCGCTGCGCTTGCTCTTTGCGGTTCCCTCCGCCGGGGCCCTGCCCTTCACGTCCACTTCAACGACGAAGACCGGCTCGTGCTCGGGGCCTTCGCGGCTCACGATCCGGTATTGGGGGATAGGCAAGCTGCGGCCAAGCGCCCATTCCTGGAGGAAGGTCTTGGCGTCTTTCTGCGCCAGGCGCGGCTTTGAGAAGAACGGTCCCCACAGGCGCAAGATCAGATCACGCGCCGGTTCAAGACCGCCGTCAATATAGATGGCCGCGATGAGCGCTTCCATCACGTCGGCCTGCATGGTGCGGTTGGCCGTCATGCCCTTGGCGCGTTCGCTGGACCCCACCATGATGAGATCGGAAAGTCCGATCGCCTCACCGGCATCGGCGCAGGTTTCGGCCCGTACCAGGGCACTGTGTTTGGCCGACAACTGGCCTTCGCGTTGATTCGGGTTGTCGCGGAACAGCTGTTCGGCGATGACCAGCCCCAACACCCGGTCACCGAGGAATTCGAGCCGCTCGTAATCGCCGTGCTTGCGCTGCATGCTGGCGTGGGAGAGCGCCGTCACCAGGAGCAGCCGATCCTTGAAGCGATAGCCGAGGCGCTCGGAAATCTCCTCGAACCGCTCGGGCGTCAGCTTGCCGGCCACGCTCAGATCAGATGGAAGAAGCGGCTCCAGCGGATGGCAAACGGCCAGCGCCAGACCTCGAAGAGACCCGCTTCCGGAGAAATCGAGAAGAAGATGATGTCCGCCCGGCCGACGAAATTTTCCAGGGGCACGTAGCCCACGACATTCTGGTAGCGGGAGTCCTGGGAATTGTCGCGGTTGTCGCCCATCATGAAATAGTGACCGGGTGGAACAACATACTCGATGGTGGTGTCGGCCTGTCCCACGGGATTGGTGTCAAGGACGTGGTACTGCACGCCATTGGGCAAGGTTTCTACGTATTGCGGGACCGGCTGCCGCAAACCGGGCTCATCGGGATCGGAAAAGTCTTCGATTCGGTCCTTCTTCACGGCCTGCCCGTTGATGAACAGGACGCCGTCGCGCATCTGGATGTGGTCGCCCGGCAGACCGATCACACGCTTGATGTAGTCGATGTCGGTATTGGTGGGCAGCTTGAAGACCGCCACCTGTCCCCGCTTCGGTGTATCGGGAAGGACGATACGGCCGGGGAAATCGATCGGACAGCAGTTCACAAGTTCCTTGCCGAACAGGCCCAGCGAGAAGTTGAAGGAATACTTGCCATAGCCGTAGGAAAGCTTTGAAACGAATATATAATCCCCCACTTTGAGGGTCGGGTACATCGATGCCGAAGGGATATTGAACGGCTGGTAGAAAAAGGTGCGCACGACGAAGGCGATGAGCAAGGCCTGTATGATGACCTTGACGGTTTCCCACACGCCCTCATCAGACTTGCGCCGTGTGTCCTGAGCTGCCGCCATGCTCTGATCTTTCTTCGCCATATCTGCCAACTTCCAAGCGCGCCGGCGCCTTCCCGGTCTGCCTATAGCCCTTGACCATGTGTGATGCAACGCAACCGCTTTCAAGGTAGATCAGTGTTGCAGTTGAATCACACTCAGCCGGAGGTTGGCAGCGCCTCGATCATCACCATGGCGTGGGCATAGGGAAAATCATCGGTAATCGTGAGGTGAATGCGCGCCTCATAGCCGGGCGGCGTAATGCGGTCGAGCTGCTGGCGGGCACCCCCGGTGAGCACCATGGTCGGGCGTCCGGAGGGCTCGTTGACCACGCCCATGTCCCGCCAGAACACAGAGGCGCGAAAACCGGTTCCCAGGGCCTTGGAACACGCTTCCTTTGCAGCAAAGCGCTTGGCATAGGACGCTGCCCGTTGGGCCCGCTTCTCCGACTTGCGGATCTCGATCTCGGTGAAAATGCGCTGGATGAAGCGTTCGCCAAAACTTTCCAGCGTTTCCTCGATTCGCCGGATGTCGATGACATCATTGCCAATTCCGATGATCATTTGGCGAGGTTCCGGCTGCCCGGCTTGATGGCGGGAATGCCCTGAAGCTCCGGCGGAACGGCATCTGCCGCAAAAGTGGGTATATCGAGCACCGTCAGGGCCGCAAGCGGTACGCCGAGATCGGCCTTGCCGCCCGAGCGGTCGATGAGACAGGCCGCGCCCACGGTGATGCCGCCCTCCTCGGCGATGCCGCCGATGCACTCGCGCGACGACAGGCCAGTGGTGACGATGTCCTCGACCATCAGGACGCGGGCCCCCTTCGGGATGCTGAAGCCACGGCGCAACACCAGCTTGCCGTCCACACGCTCGAAAAAGATGGCGGGAACTCCAAGCTGGCGTCCCATCTCGCAACCGACAACCACGCCCCCCATGGCCGGCGAGGCCACGAGGTCGATCTGTTCTTTGACCTTGGCGCGAACACCTTCTGCCAACGAACGGCACAGGCGGTCAGCGCGCTGGGCGTCCATCAGGACCCTGGCGCATTGCAGATAGCGGCTCGAATGAAGTCCCGAGGACAGTATGAAGTGCCCTTCCAGCAGGGCACCGGCCTGGCGAAACTCGTCCAGCACCTGATCGTATGTCAGCATATGTCCTATCCCGTCTTGCGCGACACGCTGCTCACCGCACTGCGGCTGCGCAGCCCTGCCATGATGTCGTTGAGGTGTTTCAGATCATGCACTTCGACCGTGATGTCCAGATCAAAAAAGTCGCGTGCGCCTTCCCGTGCCACCATTTGCAGGGCGTCGATGTTGCCATCCTGGTCGGAGATGAGTTGGGTCACCTTGGCGAGCGACCCGACCTCGTTGAGAATCGACACGGAGATCCGTGCCGGGAAGCGCTGCTCTTCTGCGCCTGAATCCCAGGCGAGATCGACCCAGCGTTCCGGCTGGTTGTCGAACTGCTCCAGCGCCCGGGCGAAGATCGGGTAGATGGTGATGCCCTCGCCCGGCGTGATGATGCCGACGATGCGCTCGCCCGGCACCGCACCGGTGCCCTCATAGATCCTGAGCGCCGTGCTGCGCGCCACGCCGCGCACCGGGATCGACAGTTCTTCGCCAGGGTCGCCCTTCTTGACCGGCGCCTTGCGGCGGAGTTCCTTGATATCCGAATCCGCCAGCGTCAGGCCCATGGCCTTCAGCACATCGACGCCCGAAAGTTCCCCGCGCCCGACGGCCGCCAATGCGTCTTCGAGATTCTTGTGGCCGAGCCGCGGGATGGCGGCCGCAACTTCCTTTTCGATGAACTGCCGGTCCAGCTTGGCCAGCATCTTCTCAACGATCTCGTGGCCCAAACCGGCAAACTGCTTGCGGGCGGCCACCCGGGTGGCCTTGCGGATGGCGGCGCGGGCCTTGCCGGTGACCGCCAGGCCCTCCCATGCCGCGGGCGGAGACTGAACATCGGAGCGGATGATCTCGACCTCGTCGCCATTGTCGAGTTCGGTCACCAGCGGGGCGTGGCGTCCGTTGATCTTGGCGCCAACGCAGGAATCGCCCACCGATGTGTGAACCGCATAGGCGAAATCAATGGGGGTGGCGCCGCGCGGCAGAGCGATGAGCTGTCCCTTGGGCGTGAAGCAGAAGACCTGGTCGTGGAACAGTTCGAGCTTGGTGTGTTCGAGGAATTCGCGTGGCGACTCGCCTTCCTGCAACATCTCAACGAGATGGCGTAACCATCTGTAAGCATTCGATTCTACTGCCGGATTTCGGAAACCGTCGAGGGCCTCCTTGGCATCTGGCGCGTCCTTGTAGAGGGCATGGGCGGCAACCCCCCGCTCAGCGATTTCATGCATGAGCCGGGTGCGGATCTGCATTTCCACCCGCATGTGATGGGGTCCGATCACGGTGGTGTGAATCGACCGGTAATCGTTCTGCTTCGGTGTCGAAATGTAGTCCTTGAAGCGCCCGGGCACGGCCCGGTAGGTGCGATGGATGATGCCGAGTGCCCGGTAACATTGATCCACCGTGCCGACGATGACGCGGAAACCGAAGATATCCGACAACTGGCCGAGCGACAGGAGCTTGCGCTCCATCTTGCGCCAGATCGAATAGGGCCTTTTCTCGCGCCCGTTCACTTCGGCGCTGATGCCGTTGTCGGCCAGTTTCTGACTTAATTCATGCTCGATGGACTTCAGCAGATCGCCGCTTTCGGCATGGAGTTTCGCAAGACGCTCGGTGATGATGCGGTTGGCATCCGGATTGAGGACTTCAAAGGCGATGTCCTCCAGCTCGTCACGCACTGCCTGCATGCCCATGCGGCCGGCAAGTGGCGCATAGATGTCCATGGTTTCCTGGGCAATACGGGTGCGCTTGTCGGGCCTCACATGCTCCAGGGTACGCATGTTGTGCAGCCGGTCAGCCAGCTTGACGAGCAGGACCCGCACGTCACGCGACATGGCGACGAGCAGTTTGCGCAAGTTCTCGGCCTGGGTCGCCTCCTTGGTGACGAGGTCGAGCTTGGCGATCTTGGTCAGGCCATCAACCAGGGCGGCGATTTCGGGGCCGAATTTTTCCTCGATTTCCTGCTGGGTTGCCTCGGTGTCCTCCACCGTATCGTGAAGCAGCGCCGCGGCTATGGTGGCGGAATCGAGCTTCATTTCCGTCAGGATCGCGGCCACTTCCAGGGGATGGTTGAAATAGGCCTCGCCCGAGGCCCGGACCTGGTTGCCGTGGGCCTTCATGGCATAGACATAGGCGCGGTTGAGGAGATCCTCGTCCGCGTCCGGATCATACCGGGTGACCCGCTCGACCAGTTCGTATTGCCGCATCATGGGAGTGTCAGTGTACGACAAAAAAGGCCGGACGCGAGTGGTCCGGCCGGAAAATCCTTAAGGTGGAAAAGCTCAATAGCCGTTGCGCTGGCTGCCAGGGCTTTCTGCGGGCGGCATGCCTTCAAGGCCGCGCAGAAGATCCTCTTCCGTCATCCGCTCCATCTCGGGCTGATCTTCGGCGCTATCTTCCACCATGACCATGTCTCCCGACTGCTGGATCAGCGGCACTTCGGTGGCCTCGGGTTCATCCACCTCGACATGCTTCTGCATGGCGTGGATGTATTCCTCGCGGAGGTCCTCCGGAACGATCGATTCGTCAGCGATCTCGCGGAGAGCGACAACGGGGTTCTTGTCGTTGTCGCGGTCGACCGTGATGGGCGAGCCCTGCGAGATCAGGCGGGCGCGATGCGCCGCCAGGAGAACCAGTTCGAAACGGTTGGGAAGCTTGTCGATGCAGTCTTCAACGGTGACGCGCGCCATGGGGCTCGTCTTCTCCTTGGTCTATGGGCGGGAATTGGTGGCCTATAGAGGGTCTTTGAGGCCAAATCAAGTCTTTAGCAGCCAGGGTATCCGTGGCCAATCTTGACAAATCGCCCCCAAACACGCCTCCTTGACCTTCATGTCAGACACACTTGACCGGCCCAACGTCATTCCCTGGCCGCCCCTCATCTATCTCGCAGCGGCAGCCGTGGCCGTGGTGCTGCACCTGTGGCTGCCCCTACCCTGGTTTGGCGGCATCGTCCAGGGTATCCTCATGGCCATCGGACTGTGCGGGATCTGCACGGGCGTGGCGCTCGAAATCGTGACCGCTCTCACCTTCCGGCGCTACCGCACCACGATCTGGCCGAACCGGGGCGCCAGCCAACTCATCACCGAAGGACCGTTCGCCAGGTCGCGCAACCCGATCTATGCCGGCAATACGCTGCTGATGTTCAGTGTAGGCCTGCTGTTGGGCGTCGCGTGGTTCCTGCCTGCAGCGCTGTTTGCGGCCACGCTGGTTCAGAAACTCGCCATCGAGCGCGAGGAGCGTCACCTCGCTGCCCGGTTCGGCGCAGATTGGGAAGCCTATGCGCGCAAGACGCCGCGCTGGTTGTGGTGACTGGCTGCCTCAGCCAAATTTCATAAAGAGCTTTGCATAAGCTGGTTTGAGTGCCTGTCTGGCCGCCTTGAGCTTTTCCATGTCGCCAGAGCGGGCAGCGGCGAGGACATCGGAGGAAGTCTGTTCCACTGCTTTCGACAGGGCGGCAAATTCGGCGGAACCCTCGGCATCAGCAGGCGGGAAACGGAGCATCTCACCCGCCAGATAGTGGAGCACGGCAGCCCCCTCATGGATCTCCTGCGGATTGGTCATCTCAGGATTGAGCACTTCTTCCATCTTGGCGTGATAGGCATTCATGCGATCGGAGAAAGTGACCATGCCATTGCGCAGATGGAGTTGGCCGATCTGGTCGCGGATGGTTTCCAGCACGTTGTGAGCTTCCGGCAGCTTGCCGGCCTCGATCTCAGTCGCAGCCTTGCCAATGATTTGCTTGATCTCGACAAGCGTGGGCAGCCACTGGGGATCGTCGGCATATTGCGGTGGTGGCGACTGACTCCACGTGTCACCCAGCGTGCCCCACTTCGCGGCAAAAGCCTCGACGGCCTGCGCCGATTGTTCTCTCTTACCGGAATTTGTGGCGAACAATGCCATGCGATAGTTGCCATAGGCATCGCGCAGGGCGTTTTCGAAATCGGATACGGGGCCGGCGAACACAGGCCCGGCCATAGCTGCCAAGACCAAGGCCGCCATGATAATTCGACGCATGTGAATGCCCCTCTTCCTGAGAATCTCAACCAATCAATCAATTATAGATGCACCATGGCGGAATTGGTACCGCCGCGCGGCGTTCACCAGGGCCAGTCTCGCCTCATGTAGCGGTTATAAGGCGTGCGGATGGCGTGGCGCTGATAGAAGGCCTGCAACTCCGGGTCATCTTCATCCACCATCCAGAAGACTTGCGGGGCACCGATGGCGTCGGCGTGGGCATAGACACCCTGCAGCAAGGCGCTGCCGATACCCCTGCCCCTGGCCTGCGGATCGACATAGAGATCCTGGAGAAAGACCACGGGTTCGGCCGTCCACGCAAAGGGTGTGCGGCTGACATTGGCGAAGCCCAGCGGCTGATGTTCAGCGAAGGCCAGCACGGCCCAGAGTCCACTGTCCGGCAACATCATCGTTTGCCAGCAGCGCTCCGTGATATCGTCGGGAACGGAGCCGGCCATGTGCTGTTGCCAGCCACGCCACAGCCGTTCCCATGACTCGCGATCCGCCTCCGCGGCGAGCCTGATGGTCAGTGCGCCAGCCATAGTGCCGCCAGTCCGAGAAATGCAAAAAATCCAACGACGTCCGTTACTGTCGTCACGAAGGTTCCGGATGCGACCGCGGGGTCGATGTCGAACCAGTCGAGTGCCAGCGGCACAAGCACGCCGGCCAATGCCGCCGCGAGCAGATTGATGACGATGGCGACGGCAATCACAATGCCAAGCCCGTCGGAGCCAAACCAGAACCAGGCAAAGAGCCCCATGATGAGGGCAAAGAGAAAGCCATTGATCAGACCCACCGCACATTCACGGGTCGTCACCTTGAGGGCATTGACCGGCCCCAGGTTGCGGGTTGCCAGGGCGCGCACCGCGACGGTCATGGTCTGGGTTCCAGCATTTCCGCCCATGGAGGCGACGATCGGCATGAGGATCGCGAGCGCCACCATGTTTTCCAGGGTCGTATCGAACCAGGAGATGACCCAGGACGCCAGAACCGCGGTGCCCAGATTGACGAACAGCCAGGTGAAGCGTGACCTGGTGATGTCGAGCACGGTGTCGCTCATGCTCTCCTCGGCTCCGACGCCGCCCAGATGGAGGATCGCCTCCTCGGCCTCGTCATGAATGACCTCGACGATCTCGTCGGCCATCAGGGCGCCGATCAGGCGGCCGCCTTCGTCGGTGACAGCGGCGGAGACGAGATTGTACTTCTCGAATTTGTAGGCGACTTCGTCCTGCGGATCGGTCGCCTTGAACACCGTCTGCTCGTCATCCATGATCGCGTCGATCTGCTTCTCAGGTGCCGAACGCAACAGGCGGGCGACAGGTACGGTGCCTACGAGATGGAACGCGGGGTCGACCACATAGACCTCGATGAAGTCATCGGGCAGGCCCTTCTCGGTGCGAATGTGCTCGGTGGCCTGGCTTACCGTCCATGCCGTGGGCAGGGCCACGAATTCCGTCTTCATGAGACGTCCGACCGTGTCCTCGGGATAGTCGAGGGCGCGGGACAGCGCGGCGCGGTCGACCTTGGGAACTTTTGAAAGAATCTCGCGCTGGTCGTCGTCCTCAAGATCCTCGATCAGGTAAAGGGCGTCGTCGGTGTCGAGCTTCTTGATGGCGGAGGCGATGACCTCGTTGGGCAACGCCTCCATGAGCTCATCGCGCGCCGACTCGTCGAGTTCGGCCAGCGCCTCGACATCGAAGGTGCGGCCGAGCGTGGTGATCAGGCGGACGCGGTCGGGCTGCTCAAGGGATTCGAGAAGGTCGGCAAGGTCGGCCGCGTGGAGATCGCGCACCAGGGCACGCACGGCCTTGGCTTCGCCGCTGTCCAAGGCCACGACGACGCGCAGGACAAAGTCTGGGTCGATGATGCCCCAGTCGTCATGTGTCCTGATTTCGTCTTGCGCTTCGCTCATGCAACTCCCGTCAGCTTCTGTGGCTGCATCGTTCTAGCAGGCAGTCAAAAAGGATTTCTGAATGGGGTGCAAGACGCAAACGGCCCACCCGCCGGGTGAACCGGCTGGCAGGCCATTGGTATCGGTGTTGAATCAGCCCCTTTGGGCTGCTGCGCCGGACGTCGATGAAGACGAGGCGTTACCGAGAATCTGGTCAACGGTCTGTGACGGCCTACGGCCGGTCGGGCGCGGCTTGGGCTTCGGCATGGGCAGCAAACCTTCGCGCTGCGCTTTCTTGCGGGCGACCTTGCGGGCGCGGCGGATAGCCTCCGCCTTTTCGCGGTTGCGGCGCTCGGATGGCTTCTCATAGGCGGCGCGCAACTTCAGTTCACGGAAGATGCCTTCACGCTGCATCTTCTTCTTGAGGAAACGAAGGGCTTGATCGACGTTGTTGTCCTTTACATAAATGCGCATGTCTCTCCTAGGTGCTGGGGGTTTCAGGACTGCTTCTTGCGCCAGAGCTGGAAGCCGTTCTTTGCGATGCCACGTTGAATGGCCGTACGTGACAAGCCACCGGGCGGGCTCTGGTCCGGCCGCATCACGCCGATGGCGGTCCAGGGACCAAATTTCTCGGGCAAGTGAGTCCCCTTCGGGTCAGCATCAAATGCCCAGAGGGCGGATTCCGTCGATGCCCGGAACATGAAAAGATTGGATTGGGTGTCCATATTTCTTCCTTCCTTTCAGTTACTGTGAGCCAAAAATGAGAAACCGCGTTCATCGGCCGATGAACGCGGCTCCAGCGAACCACCGGCTCCACCGCACGTCGAGCGCGCGAGAGAGGCGATCCGTGCCCTGCCCGCACCTGCTGCCAGTACATCCGTGGCTTGCAGGGTGCAGACAGGGCTGCATTCAATCAGTCGGCGGCCTGCAGGCGGTCAGCCGAAGACTTGCCATTGCGGCGGTCGGTCACGATCTCATAGGAGATCTTCTGACCTTCGTTGAGGCCGGACATCCCAGCGCGCTCGACCGCACTGATGTGGACGAACACGTCCGGGCCACCCGACGCGGGCTGAATGAAGCCAAAGCCCTTCTGGGCGTTGAACCACTTTACGGTACCAGTTTGCATGAAATTCCCTTTCCGGATGCAAATGCAAATGCTTGCGTGCGCACGACATGTGCCATCACGCCATCGATGTTCAGAGTGAAGAGAGCCGCCAAAGCACTTGCATCAAGCAGCGCGGAGCCAGCCAACCGGCCGAATTTCGATGTGATGAATATAGATCGCAGCGTCGCCGTTTACAACCCATTCCTTTGGACAGGCCGGAGAAATGCGATATAAGCCGTTATATACAACAAGATATAGCGCTGCTCCCCGTAATGAAAACCATGATGTCAATGCTGTGTGTGACCGGCCTGTGGCTGGGGCTGTGGGGGCAGCCAGCACTGGCGTCGGACATCAAGGTGTTCGCTGCAGCAAGCCTGAAGACGGCGATGGACGAGATCGCGGCGACGTGGCGGGGCGCCGACGGTAGCACGGCCGTCATGGTCTATGCGGGATCGCCGGCGCTGGCCAAGCAAATCATCGAAGGCGCCCCCGCCGATGTCTTCATTTCGGCTGACCTTGCATGGATGGACGAACTGGATGGGCGCGGCCTTATCGTGAAGTCGACCCGGCGCAACCTGCTGGGCAATACGCTGGTGCTGGTGGCGCCGTCGTCGTCCACCGCAACGGCCGATCTTGCAAATCCCTCCGATCTCCGAAGGCTGCTGGCAGACGGACGCCTGTCCGTGGCGGATGTCGAAGCCGTGCCGGCGGGGCGCTACGCCAAGGCCGCTCTGGAAAGCCTTGGGCTGTGGGACAGCGTGAGGGATCGTCTGGCACAGACGCAGAACGTGAGACTCGCCCTGGCCTTCGTAGCGCGCGGCGAGGCTCCGCTTGGCGTCGTCTATGGCAGCGATGCCATAGCGGAACCCAAGGTGAGAGTCGACGCGGTGTTTCCAGCTACGTCACACCCGCCCATCATCTATCCCGCCGCTGCGGTTGCCGGAGCGCATGAGGACATCAGCCAGTCATTCCTGTCCTTCCTGTCAACACCGGAGTCCGCAGCGATCTTTGTGAAGAACGGCTTCACCACGCTGGGAACGACGTCACCGTGATGTTCTCGCCTGAGGAATGGACCGCCATTCTGCTCAGCCTGAAGGTTGCGGCTGCCGCGACCCTTGGCCTCTTGCCAGTAGGAACGGCGTTGGCGTGGCTGCTGGCGCGGCGCGAGTTCATCGGCAAGCCGGTCGTCAATCTGCTGATCCATCTGCCTTTGGTTCTTCCGCCGGTGGTGACAGGCTATGCCTTGCTCATCGTGTTCGGGCGCAAGGGTCCGATCGGAGGCTTGCTGGAAACCTGTTGCGGGCTTGTGTTCTCCTTCCGCTGGACCGGCGCAGCATTGGCAGCGGCGGTGATGGGCCTTCCGCTGATGGTCCGCGCCGTCAAGCTCACCATCGAGAACATCAATCCCCAGATCGAAAAATCGGCGGCGTCGCTGGGGGCCAGCCCGCTCCGCGTGTTCCGCTCGGTGACACTGCCACTCGCGGCACCCGGCATTCTGGCCGGAGCCATTCTTGCCTTCGCCAAGGCGCTCGGCGAATTTGGCGCCACCATCACCTTCGTTTCCAACATTCCCGGCGAAACGCAAACCCTGCCACTTGCGATCTACGGATTCACGCAGGTGCCCGGTGGGGATGCCAATGCCCTGCGCCTTGCCGCCGTTTCGGTGGCGATTTCCTTTCTGGCCCTGATTGCGTCCGAAATCATGGCGCGGCGGCTGGCGATCCGCAGCATCGGCTATCAGTAGCTGTTCTGAAGTGCTGACGATCAGGCCTTGCCATTTGCCGGCATGTGGAGAAGCATCGCACAGGAGGTGCCCATGCCGGCTGGACTTGACGACGGGAAACTGACCCGACTGATGGCGCGGGAGCGCGAGGCGTTTCATGCGCGGACGCACAAGTCCGGCGCGCTGCTCCGGCGGGCGGCCGGCACCATGCCTGATGGCGTGCCCATGGCCTGGATGGCGGGACTCTACCGGCACAGACCGCTTTTCGTCACCGGCGGAGACGGCAGCACATTCGCCGACGTCGATGGACATTCCTACATCGACTTCAACCTTGCTGATCTGAGCAACACGGTGGGATATGGTGAGAATGCGGTAAGCCGTGCTTTGGCCGCGCAAGCCGCGAAAGGCGCGCAGTTCATGCAGCCGACCGAGGACGCGATCTTTCTCGCCGAAGACCTTGCCCGCCGCACCGGGATGCCGAAATGGCAATTCACAGTCAGCGCCTCGTCCGCCAACCAGGAGGTGATCCGCATCGCGAGGGCCTTCACGGGGCGCTCCAAGATCGTCACCTTCGACGGCAAATATCATGGCCACATCGACACCACCATGTCGGTGGGCGGTGCACCGCATGCCAACGCTCCCGCGACCCCGGAAGCCATTGGCGTATCGCCTCGTGCCACGGCAGACAGCATCAATGTGCCCTTCAATGATCTCGAT
This sequence comes from uncultured Aestuariivirga sp., assembly GCA_964510815.1. Taxonomy (GTDB): domain Bacteria; phylum Pseudomonadota; class Alphaproteobacteria; order Rhizobiales; family Aestuariivirgaceae; genus Aestuariivirga. The sequence continues at coordinate 2,498 of CAZECZ010000021.1, read as the reverse complement.
GCACTCGGCATCGCGCTGGCACAAGGCGACGTGGGTCTGGTGATGGCCGAACCTGCACTGACCAATTGTTCACTCGTGTTGCCCGATCCAGGTTTCTGGGCGGAGGCCTATCACATGAGCAAGGCCGCGGGCGCCATTTTCGCCTTTGACGAGACCCATACCTGGCAAATGGCCTATGGCGGCTTTGTCCGTGCACATGGCTTGACAGCGGACGTCGTGTCCCTCGGCAAGGGATTGGGCAGCGGGGTGCCGCTGGGGACCTATGGCATGACGCCCGAACTGGCCGATTTTCTCGAGCGGCATCTGGATGACTACGTCGCGCCTGTACGCGGCCTTGCCATTGGCGGCACGACCTTTGGCAATGCGCTGACCATAGCGGCCACGCGCGCGATGCTGGATGAAGTGTCAACAGAAGAAGCTTACACGCGCATTGATGGGCATGGAACACGGCTGGCGGACGGGATCGAAGCGATCATCCGCCGTCACGGATTGCCGTGGCAGGCGTTTCGCTACGGGCCGCGTTCCGGCTTTTGCCTCACACCGGAGTTGCCGCGCAACGCTGATGAGGCCGCGCCATCGGTCGACACCCTGTTCAGCGACGCGAGGCGGCTGTTCATGGCCAATCGCGGGGTTTGGGAAGCGATTGCATCGGCAGGACCGCAGGTGTCGTTCGCTCACGGCGCAGCCGATGTCGACCGCTACCTGGAGGTGGCGGCGGCGTTCATCGCAGAGGTCCTGCACTAGGATTGTTCTGCTATTCCACCCAGAACGTATAGTCGAGCCTGTCCTTCTGGAGGATGAGACTGGCAAAATTCACATTCTCGAGGGTGATGCTGGCCACAACGGGTCCGTTCTGACCTTCCTTGAGGAGGATGACGGTGTTGGACAACAGTTCTGCCGTTTCGGCAAACAAGTTCTTTGCTCCGGCTTCCCTGTTGATGAAGCCAATATCACCGGCTGCAAAATCAGTGATGACGTCATTGCCAAACAGCGCCTCGCCGCGGGTGGACGTAAACTTGGAATACCCGAACCAGAAGCGATCATTGTCATCGCCGCCGGTCAGCCGGTCATCGCCGGTTTCACCGTTCAGCTTGTCCCGGCCCGGACCTCCATCCAACAGGTCATTGTTCCCGCCGCCCAACAACTGATCCGCACCACCGCGGCCAAACAGTTGATCTTCGCCCCTGCGATCGAAGGCCAAATCGGGTGTCACGTCGCCCAGCAACACATCGTTGTTGGGGCCTCCGTCCAGAATATCATCATCAATTCCGCCCAGGAGCAGGTCATTGCCCCGTTCGCCAAACAATTGATTTGTGCCAAACTTGCCATACAACTCGTCGTCACCGCCCAAGCCATAGACACAATTATCACCGGCATCGCCATTGAAGTTATCTGCCCCAACGGTCAGCGCAACACATTCGACACCGACGAGCGTGGTGGTGAACATTGTACTCCCCGACGACTGCAACTGGGCTGTCCCGGCTTCAAGGTCCACCACCATATTGCCGAACTTGCCGAGATCCTCGAAGGCAACCGAGTCAAATCCAGTGCCGCCAAAGATCTTGTCATTGCCCTTGGTGGCGACGACGAGATCATCACCGCCTCGGCCGCGCAAGGTGTCCGACTTTAGACCGCCTTCCAGCGTGTCGTCGCCGTCTGAACCGAACCAGTTCTGGCGCTGGCGATCAAGCAACGATCTTTGCAGCGTGGCATAGGGATTGCTCGCGCCGGCAGCCGCGTCCATTTGCGCCTGCACCTCCACCGCCGAAATCGACAATCCTGTTACGGCAGCGGTGTAGTCGTAGCTGACGCTGACATCGAAAAGATCGATCGAATGGACGACCCCCGCCTGGAAATCGCCGGTGCCCGGGTCGCGCGAGAGGTTCTCGCCGTTGAGTGTGGTCAGAAAGGATGTGGTTCCGGACCCATATTGGTACAGTTGTGTCTGATTGATCGTCTGACCCCAACTCAGCGCCGGATCCAGCATGGCGTGGACGATGGCCCGCTTCGCGCTCGTGACCGACAGTGGCAACAGATTCGTGAATGTCAGCATCGGGCTTCCTTCCCAGACTGGAGTCTTCTCCCATGTCAACGGAACTTACGCCTAGAGCGCGCCGCGACCGCCGCACCTTATTTGGTGTGGAACGGTGTGACAACATACAACTTTCGCGTGAATCGCCGGACTGGTGCAGACCTTAGCCCTACCAGAGCGACACGATGCCGACGACGATGAGATAACGCGCGAGCTTGCCAATGGCGACCAGAGGAACAAATGCCGCGAGAGGTGTGCGCGCCAGGCCTGCGAGCACGGTGAGCGGATCGCCGATGATGGGCGCCCAGGACAGCAATAGACTCCACACGCCATAGCGTCTGTAAACGTGCTCGAAACGTGACAGTTGCGCGGCACTGACGGGCAGCTTGACATGCCGCCCGCCCGTGTTGACGAGAAGGCCGAGCAGCCAGTTGACGCACGAGCCCAGCGTGTTGCCGACTGTGGC
>CAZECZ010000020.1:0-42278 GCA_964510815.1 uncultured Aestuariivirga sp. | reverse complement strand
GCCTTTCAACACCAAATCGGCCGGTTCCTTGCCACTCCCCTGCCCGATGGCGCGTTTCAGTCTGTCTGTCGTCATGGCCTTATCCTCGAATCCTCACCCCATCATGGCAAGTCGCCGCCGATCCTGCTAGCGCCCATTCACGCTGCCTGTTCTTATCGCCAAAGTGATTTCACTTTGGCGGAACATGCAGTAGACCAGCGCCGGACTTGTTTCGAGGATTCCGATGATCACCACCGTTCCCGGCCTGATGGAGGGCGTGCGCGACCGCTTTGCCCATGTCGACACCTGCCCGTTCACCGGCCCCCGCATCTTCTTCGAGAATGCCGGGGGCGCGCTGACCCTCAAGTCGGTGGCCGAGACCTCGGGCACCTATGCCGCCTATCCCGACAACCAGGGCCGCGACAACCCGGCGTCGAAGGCGCTGATGGCGGCCATCGCCAAAGGCAAGGCCGACATGCGGGTCTTCTTCAACGCACCAACGGGGCAAGTGTTTGTCGGCGAAAGCGGTACGGAAGTGCTGTTCCGGCTGGTGCGCACGGCGGCGCTGGGCGCTGCCCATGGCGGCATCATGCTGGGCACCACGCTGGAACACCCCGCGACCCGCAGCGCCATGACCCGCTGGGCAGAAGTGACGGCACGCCCGCATGTGCTGGTGCCGCACGATGACGCCACGGGCAACGTGACGGCGGAGGCCTACCGCCGACACATCACCGCCGATGTCCGGGTCGCCACCATCATCCACACCTCGCCGGTCACTGGCCGCGCCACCGACGTCGCCGCCATCGCGGCCGCCATCCGCCAGAAATCGCCGGACTGCTTCATCGTGGTCGACGGCATCCAGCATGCGAGCCACGGCCATGTCGACATTGCCGCCTACGGCATCGACGGCTATGCGGTGTCACCCTACAAGATGTTCTCGCGCCATGGCTATGGCGTGGGCTGGGCCTCGGATCGCCTCACGGCCTGCACCAAGGAGATCGTCATCGGTGGACCCGCCACCAACTGGGAACTCGGCACACGCGATACCGGCAGCTACGCAACATTCTCGGACGTCGTGGATTATCTCGACTGGCTCGGGAGCCACTTCACCAAGACTGATGACCGCCGCCAGCGCATCGAGGCGGCGGCGAAGGCGATCCATGATCACGAGGAGGAATTGGGCCGCGCCATGATGGCGGGCACCGGCAACCTCAAGGGCCTGGCCGAGATGCCGGGCGTGCGCGTGATCGCGGGCGACGATCCCAAAGGCCGCGAAGGTGTCATTTCCATCACAGTCGACGGGCAGGAGAGCGAGGCGGTGGTCGCTTTCCTCAATGCGCGCGGTATTCGCACGCACACCCGCAAGGCCGATCACTACAGCGGCAACGTGCTCACCCCGCTGGGACTTCCCTCCTGCATCCGTATCTCCTACAGCCACTACAACACGCTGCACGAGGTGGCGCAGTTCCTCGCCGCGATGGCGGAGGTGACGGGGACGAAGTAATTCAATCTCTCCATGGCCGGGCTTGACCCGGCCATGGAGACGTCACCTGACAAGATTCCCCATCGAAACTGGATGGCCGCCTCGGTGGGCGGCCATGGAGAGATAGTAGAGCGTGTGAAAAGCGTTGTCCGGCCGCTCGCTCGGGCTCGCGGCGTTCGGCGCTCAAATCGATCCACGGGATCGATTTGCCCGGCTTCGCCCGTCGCGCCTTACCCTTCGATCCTGCTGAAATCCGCCACGTCCATGGTCGCCTGGCGGATGCGGTTCAGGAGCTTGAGGCGGTTGATGCGGAAGCCCTCGTCCTTGTCGTTCACCGTCACATGGTCGAAGAAGGCATCGACGGGGGCGCGGAGCTTGGCGAGTGCGGCCATGGCGGCCTCGAAGTCCTCATGCTCCACCGCGATCTTCACCTTGCCGGTGGCGATGGTGATCGCCGAATGGAGCGCTTTCTCCTCGCCCTTGATGAGCCGGATCTGCTGCACGTCGCCGTCATAGGTGCGGCCATCCTTCTTTTCCTCGATCTTGAGGATGTTGGCGGCGCGCTTGACACCGGCCAGCAGATTCCTGCCGTCGTCGGTGTCGAGGAACTTGGACAGGGCCTCGACGCGCTTGACGATCATCAGCAGGTCGTCCTGATTGCCGAGCGCAAACACAGCATCGATCAGGTCATGCCGCGCGCCCTGGTCCTTCAGGTAGACTTTGAGGCGGTCGGCGAAGAACGCGAGAAGGTCTTCTATGAAAGCCATTACCCAGGCTGCGCCCTGCTCAGCAGTCTCTGGGCCATTTGGATCATCAATGATGTTGACGAAGGTCTTGTTTTCCTTGAAGCGACGATAGTCATCTGTTCCAAGTTTCAAGTGGCCACGATGCTTGACGGCAACCATGTCATTTATCAGTTCTTTTGCCGGCTCCCACTTATGAGCCACTGCCTGCTTAAACAGGATGCCGAAATAGAGTTTGAGTGCTCTGGTTGATGCCTCAATCAATCCCAGCCTAATGCCGTTTTGCAGTAAAGTGCGAATGATACCGAGAGCTGATCGCCTCAGTGCATAAGGGTCCTTCGAACCGGTTGGCTTCTCATCGATCAACCAGAATCCAACAAGCGTATCCAGCTTGTCGGCCAGCGCCACGGCCTGACCGATTTTGGACACAGGAATATTGTCGCTCGGCCCCACCGGCTTGTAGTGGTCGCGGATGGCGTCCGCCACCTCCTCGTCGTGACCCTCTTCCAGCGCGTAGTAGCGGCCCATCAGGCCCTGCAGCTCGGGGAATTCGCCGACCATGCCGGTGACGAGATCGGCCTTGGCCAGACGCGCCGCCAGCTTGGCCTTTTCGACATCGGCGCCGATGGTCTTGGCGATCTCTCCCGCCAATGCCTCGATGCGCTTGACGCGCTCGCCCTGGCTGCCCAGCTTCGCGTGGAAAGTAATGTCGTCGAGCTTTTTGGCCCAGTCCTCCAGCTTCACCTTGCGGTCCTGGTCCCAGAAGAACTTGGCGTCCGAGAGCCGTGCGGCGATCACCTTGTTGTTGCCGGCGATGATGGTCTGGCCGCCATCGCGGGCCACCATGTTGGAGACCAGCAGATACTTGTTGGCCAGCCTGCCGGTGCGCGTGTCGCGCAGGCAGAAGCATTTCTGGTTGTTCTTGATGGTGGTGACGATGACTTCCGGCGGCACCTGCAGAAAGCTCTCGTCAAAGCTCCCCATCAGCACCACGGGCCATTCGACGAGGCCTGCCACTTCCTTCAGCAGGCCCTCGTCCTCGATCAGTTCGAGGCCCTGGGCGAAGGCGAGATTGCGGGCCTCGGTGCGGATGGTCTCGACGCGTGCGTGGGCATCGACCAGCACGAATTCCTTGTAGAGCTTCGCCGCATAGTCCTCGAAGCGGCGCACCTCGATCTGTTGCGCGCCCATGAAACGGTGGCCGCGCGTCACGCAGCCGCTCCTGATGCCGTCCACCGCGAAGGGCACCACCTCGCCATCGAAGGTGCAGACGATGGAGTGCAGCGGGCGCACCCAGCGCAGGCTGCCCTTGCCCCAGCGCATGGACTTCGGCCACGGGAACTTGCGGATCGTGTCGGGCACCACCTCGGCGATGATCTCCGTCGCCTCGCGGCCCGCCTTCTTCACCACCGCGACGTAGAACTGGCCCTTCTTGTCGTCCTGCACCTGAAGCTCGTGCAGGCCGAGGCCCGTCGACTTGAGAAAACCATCAATCGCCTGTTGGGGCGCATCCACGCGCGGACCTTTGCGCTCTTCCACCACGTCCGCCGCCTTGGCGTTGAGGCCTTCGACCGACAGCACGAGGCGGCGCGGCCCGCCGTGGGCTTGCGCGCCCTCATAGGTGAGGCCGGCATCCACCAGCGCGTTGGTGACCATGCTGCGCAGGTCATCCGCTGCCTTCTGCTGCATGCGGGCCGGAATTTCTTCCGAGAAGAGCTCGATCAGGAGTTCGGACATCAAAGGCCCTTGTGGGTGCCGTCACAGAACGGCTTGTTGTTGCTGTTCTTGCAGGCGCAGAAGAATTTTCGGCCCGTGGCATCTGCCGTCCACTGCATGGGGCGGAATTCCGTACCCTTGTGCGAGCCGTCGCAAAACGGCTGGGTCTTGGATTGCCCGCAAGCGCACCACCAGTAGTCTTTGCCGGCTTCCACACTGATGGGAATGGGCGACTTCTGGGCAATCACGGGATCAGGCATCGGCACGTCCTCCTTGGGTCTTGCTCCACGCTTCGCAGCAGCCCTTGGCCAGCTCGCGGACGCGGAGGATATAGGCCTGGCGCTCGGTCACCGAGATGACACCGCGCGCATCCAGCAGGTTGAAGGTGTGGGACGCCTTGATGCACTGGTCATAGGCGGGCAGCGCCAGTTCGTGGCGCCCCTCCTTGCCGCCGGCTTCCAGCAGCGCCTTGCATTCGGTCTCGGCGTCGATGAAGTGCTGGTGAGGACTTCCGTGTTGGCGTGCTCGAAATTGTAACGCGAGTATTCCTGCTCGGCCTGGAGGAAGACATCGCCATAGCTGATGCGGCCCTGGCCCTCATCGCGGCCGTTGAAGTTGAGGTCATAGGCGTTGTCGACGCCCTGCACATACATGGCGAGGCGCTCGAGGCCATAGGTCAGTTCGCCCGAGACCGGGTGGCAGTCGAGGCCGCCCACCTGCTGGAAGTAGGTGAACTGCGACACTTCCATGCCGTCGCACCAGACCTCCCAGCCCAGCCCCCAGGCGCCCAGCGTCGGGCTCTCCCAGTCGTCCTCGACGAAGCGGATGTCGTGCAGCGAGCGGTCGATGCCGATCGCCTCCAGTGAGCCCAGATAGAGCTCCTGCAGGTCCGGCGGCGACGGCTTGATGATCACCTGATACTGGTAATAGTGCTGCAGGCGGTTGGGGTTTTCGCCATAGCGGCCATCCTTGGGGCGCCGCGAGGGCTGCACATAGGCGGCCGCCCATGGCCTTGGCCCCACGGAGCGCAGCGTCGTCGCGGGGTGGAAGGTGCCCGCCCCCACTTCCATGTCATAGGGCTGGAGGATGACGCAGCCCTTGTCGCCCCAGTACTGGTGGAGCGTGAGGATCAGATCCTGAAATGACTTGGTGGGATTGAGAGCCATGCCGATAAGGTCCGCCTGAAATGCGCGCGGACCCTATGCGGCACGACTCATAGCGTCAAGGACTACTTGGGTGCTGACTGGTCGTCGCAGGTGCAATTGGTTTTGTCGCCACCGCCGCCATTGTCAGCGATATCACCGCCGTCATCGGCGATGTCATCGTCGTTGCCATTGTCGACCACGTCCTCGTCGCCAATCAGGCCGCCATCATCGACCAGATCGCCGTCGTCGGCGTTGTCGTCACCCTGGTCGTCGGCGATGTCTTCGCCGTCATCCTTGGTGTCGCCGGGATCGGTCTGGTCAGCGCCCTTGGCCCAGGCCACCAGCGTCTCGGTGGCCGCAGCGTTGATGCGCGCCGCCCAGAACGAGTTCTGCTGTTCATTCTGCGACGTCACGTGGACACCGACGATCTTCCAGTCATTGTCGCCCTTGCCCTTGTACCACATGGGCGCGCCCAGCATGGCAGAGAGGGACTTGCCATCGCCGGTGCAGCGGTAGAACACGGCATTGGGCTCTGCATTGTCGATCCGGCAGCTGCTCTCCCACATGGTGAGGGCCGGCACGCCGGCGAAGGGATAGCCGCTCACCGGGATCTTCTTGAAGTTGAACTTCGGCTCATGGCCGAAGCCGAACCAGCCGGTCTTGTCGCCAATCGGCTCCGTGAGTTCGATCAGGCCGTAGCCGAAGTTGAAATCGCCCTTCTCGGCGAAGGCCTTCATCACCCATGCGTTCTTCCACTTGATCTGGCCGAAGGGGGTCTGCTTGCCGTTCATGGCGGGCAGAAAATCGAGGTTCTTGTAGAAGCTCTTGCCCTTGAGATCATAGACGCACCAGGCGGCGGTCAGCACGAAGCGCTGCATCACCACGGTGCCGGTGCAGCCGCTGGCCACCACGCCAATGGTCGTATAGGGAAACTGGCCGGTATCCTTGATCGGCCTGAGCTTGCCCTTGTTGTCCGGCGTTGTGCCGCCGATCATGCCCTGCTGGCGGCGCATCAGCATGCGCTTCAGGCGCGGCGCCACGCCAATTTCCGTCTGCGTGCCGTCGGCGCTGCCCTTGATGCCGGCCATCGCATCCATCAGTTGCATGGGCGACATGGCCGGGGCCTTCTGCGGGGCGGCCATCGGTGCGGCCGGCGCAGCAGGTGCGGTCATATCGGTTTGCATGTCTTGAATTGCCGGTGGGGTGGCCGGCATCTGGGCTGGCTGGCCGGCGCCAGCAGCGAGTGCCGTACTGCCGAGGACGGCAGTGAAGATGGCGGTACAGAGGGTTCGGACCATCTTGGTTCCTCTTTGTCTTGCGTGAAGGTGTGTTGTTGCCCCCTCACAAGACAAGCATGAAACAATTGTAATGTCCAAACAATGACGACTTCCCGGCACTGCCGGGGCGCACTCAGTCTTCGGGATAATAGACCCCGGTACGCGGATCCTGGCGGAGCCTTGTCACGCTGCGGGACTGCGGCCGATGATTGGCTCTCACGCGGACCTTGGCAGCCTCGGTCTGCTGCATCAGATGGCGCACGGCGAGGACCGACAGCACCCCGGCGATGATGATCGTGACAGCCTTGAGAACAACCATGCGAACCTCCCTTGGTCCCCAACCGGGGAAATCATAAACCGAAACGCGACCACAATGCACGCGTTTCCATCGCCTCCAGCGCAGATGCGGCAAAATTGTGCTCTACGCCCGACATCAGCCGCTTCAGGCCCCACCCTTGCGGCGCGCTGATGGTGCGGATCACCACCTTCTCGCCGAATTTAGCCCGCAATACGGCATGCAAGTGGCCAATGCCGTCAATCAGCCCACGGTCCAGCGCCTGTCGGCCGGACCAGAAGGCGCCTGAAAATAGCTCCTTGTCGTCATCTTTCAGCTTTCCGGCGCGGCGCTGGCGCACCAGCGCCTTGAATGCCTCGTGGACATCAACCTGCAACGCCAGCAATCGTTCCACGTCCTCCGGCTTTTCCGGCTTGAACGGATCCAGCATGGATTTGGACTCGCCGGCGGTGTGGACCCGGCGCTCGATGCCCAGCTTGTCGATCGCCTCGACAAAGCCGAAACCGGCCGAAATCACGCCGATGGAGCCCACCACCGAACTCGGATCCGCATAGATTTCATCACCGGCGCAGGCCAGCCAATAGCCGCCGGAGGCCGCGACATCCTCGCAAAACACGTAAACCGGGATCTTCTTTTCCTCGGCCAGTGCCCGGATCCTGTCATGGATCATGGCCGACTGCACGGCTGATCCGCCCGGCGAATTGACCGACAGGGCGACGGCGGCAAGACCTTTGCGGGAAAAGGCCCGCTCCAGCAAACCGTTGGTATCTTTCATGGTGAGGGCTGGCCTGAGCGGCGTGCCGACACCGATGGCCCCGTGCAGCCGCACCAGATGTACCACCGGTATGGACTTGCGAAACCTCAGGGGAATGAGACGGCCGAGAAGGGACTGCTGCGCCATGACCCTCAAATAGGAGGGCGGCCCCAGGAACTCAAGTCAGCGCAGGCGCCAGGCCATGCCGTCGCGCAGGATCGCCTCGGCTTCCGGCGTGAACTGGGAGTTCTGGTCGTGCAGCACGAGGCCCGGCAGGAGCTGCATCGGCGCCTTGGACCCCTTCACGCCCTGCACGATGATGCGGGAGGCGGCGGTGCCTTCGCGGGCATAGAGCGGCGCAATCCGGATGTCGCCGAAGCGGTCTTCCATGACCTGCAGCAGCTTGCCCAGGGAATCGGCGCGATGGACGATGGTCACCGTACCGCGCAGCGTCACCATGGTGTGGAGCACCTTGACCCAGAGGTCGAGGTCGTCGGGGCCGAAGGAATGAGCTTGGGCCTTGAGGAGATTGGGCGAGGGCGTACCCTTGCCGTCCTCGAAATAGGGCGGATTGGCGAAGGCGTGACTGAAGGTGCCATGCTGGGGCATGGAGGCCAGATCCCGTCGCAGTGCCTCCTTCACGTCGGCATGGATGACGCGGATGTTGTTGGCGAGGCCGTTGCGCTTGGCATTTTCCTCGCACAGCAAGGCATAGCGGGCGGCGATCTCGATCCCTGTCAGGTGGACGTCGGGATTGCGGGCCACCACGCACAGCGCGGCCACGCCGGTTCCGATGCCAGCCTCGTAGACCGTCTCGCCCGCGGCACAAGGAATCGCAGCGGCCAGGAACACTGAATCGATTCCGGCCCGAAACCCCTTTTCGGGCTGGAGAATCCGGAGGCGGCCGTTAAGAAACCCGTCCTCCGTCAACGACGCGGGAACGCCCGATCCCGGCGGCGGCGGGGGCGGTTGAGAGGCAGAATAGGCTGTCGCGCTCACTTGCATCCTCTCAAATCTACTCGCGGATGGTTAGCGAGGCGTTACCAAGGACACGTCTGGCACGCTCGATTTCCTCTTCCGAAACCATGATGCGTCTGGGCAGGATGCCAAGCGACCCCTCCATGGCGCTCATGTGATCGTCGAGCTGCACGAATCCGATTCCCTCTTCCTCCAGCACATGGCGGACGAAGGACAGATAGACCGGATCGTTGCTGCGCAGCAATTCAAGCATGACGGAACAGCCTGAACCCATTCTTTCAAGGGGTAAACCCCGGACCACGCCCATGATTGACGAAACATTGGTTCGCGGCAATGGGACGCTCCCTGGTCCCGCATGTTGGCCCGCGTAGCCAGCTGTGCTTAAAGCGGACGTTCGGACGATAAGAGGTGAGCGAATGGGTGTGGTAATAGCGCTCGAGGGTGGGGGCAACAAGAAGCGGGCGAGCATCGAGCCGTTGGTGCGGTTGACGCAGGCCGACATGGAACGGGTCAATGAATCGATCCTGTCCCATGCCCGCAGCCATGTGGAACTGATCCCCGAGATCGCCAGCCACCTGATCAACTCCGGCGGCAAGCGGATCCGCCCCATGCTGACGCTGGCGGCCGCCCGCATGTGCGGCTACAGCGGCGAACATCATCTCAAGCTCGCGACGGCAGTCGAATTCATGCATACGGCGACCCTCCTCCACGACGATGTGGTAGACGAGAGCGATCTGCGCCGCGGCAAGCAGGCCGCCCGGGTCATCTGGGGCAACCAGGCGAGCGTGCTGGTGGGCGATTATCTCCTAGGCCAGGCGTTCCGGATGATGGTCGAGACGGGTTCGCTGGAGGCGCTGCGCATCCTGTCGAACGCCGCCTGCGTCATCGCCGAAGGCGAGGTGCTGCAGCTTTCCGTGTCGCAGGACACCTCGACCACCGAGGATGCCTACATGCAGGTGATCGTGGCCAAGACGGCGGCGCTGTTCTCGGCCGCCGCCGAAGTCGGCGGGGTGGTGGCCAGCCGGCCGCGCGACGAACAGGCGGCACTTGAATCCTATGGCCGCAACCTCGGCGTCGCCTTCCAGCTCATCGACGATGCGCTCGATTATTCGGGTTCGACCGAGAAGCTGGGCAAGGGTGTGGGAGACGACTTCCGCGAGCGCAAGATCACACTTCCCGTCGTGCTCTCCTATCGGCGCGGCAGCAAGGAAGAGCGGAACTTCTGGAAGCGCACGCTGGAAGACGGCAACCAGACGCCGGACGATTTCATCTATGCCAAGAAGCTGATGGAGCGGCATGCGGCACTGGCCGACACCATCGACCGTGCCAACCACTACGGCGACATCGCCCGCGACGCGCTGGCGATCTTCCCGGACAGCGATCTCAAGTCCGCCATGCTGGAAGCCGTCGATTTCTGCGTGTCGCGGGCTTATTGAGCCACAAGAACCTGTGGTGAAGAAGCGCTGCGCCCGCCCTGACTTCAGCGCAAGATTGCCGGCGCCACCCACCAGGCGGGGTTCGCTGCCCCAAACTGCAGCGGCGCATCCGATAGACCGATACAAGTCGCCCCCGAGCCTGACATGAAGGCACGGGTAATGCCCGGCTGACGCTCAAGTGCGGTAATCACCTCTGCAATGACGGGCGACAGCGCGATGGCCGGCGCCGTGAGATCGTTCCGCCAGGTCGCGGAATCTGCGGGATCGGCAATTGGTTCACCGAACGCTTGCCCCTTCTCCAGCCCGAGCTTGCGGAACACCTCGGGCGTCGAGACCGCGACGCCGGGGTTGACCAGCACGGCGTGAACCGGCACGAAGTCCGCCAGCGGCGTAATGCGCTCACCGACGCCTCGCATGCGGCAGGCCCTTCCGGCAAGGCAGACGGGCACGTCGGCGCCTAATGACAGGGCGTCCGCCACGATCTCGTCGTCAAGTGTGTCAATACCGGCGATCCGGAGGAAGCCGCGCAAGGCTTCGGCCGCATCGGCGGAACCTCCGCCAATGCCTGAGGCCACCGGCAGGTTCTTTGTGATGTGGACTGCGACCGGCGGCAACACCTTGCCGCGCCGGCCAGCGATGGCGCCCGCCATCGTCCAGGCCCTGGACACAATGTTCTCACCCGCGGCCGGCAGGACCGATGCGAATGGGCCATCCGCCCTGATCGAAAACTCCGATGCCGGCGAAAACGTCAGTTCATCGCCGACGTCGGCGAAGGCGACGATCGAATCGAGCTCGTGATAGCCGTCCGCCCGGCGTCCCAGCACATGGAGAGCCAGGTTAATCTTGGCCCGCGCCGTGAGCGCGAAGGGCTGGAACATTACCCGTTGCTTTGGTCTGTCCCGTTCTGCGCCGGCGTCACCGGCGGATCATCGGCCAGCCCGTTGGCGATCTTGTCCTCGATGCGCTTCAGGTCGGCCGGCTCGGGGTCGTTGTCCTTGGCGTGCTGCCACTGGAACTTGGCCTCCAGCTTGCGGCCAACCCGCCAGTAGACGTCGCCCAGATGCTCGGCGATGATCGGGTCTGCGGGCAACAGTTCCACGGCCCGTTCGATGTGATTGACCGCCTGCTCGTAGTCGCCGAGCTGGTAATAGGCCCATCCCAGGCTGTCGATGATGTAGCCGTCATTGGGCCTGAGCTCGACCGCCTTCTTCACCATGTCCATGGCTTCGGTCAGGTTCAGCTTCTTCTCGATCAGCGAGTAACCCAGGTAATTCAATACCATGGGCTCGTCCGGCGACAATTCGAGCGCGCGGCGGAACTGCTTTTCAGCGGTGTCCCATTGCTTCAGCCGCTCATGGGAGATGCCGCTGTAGTAATAGACGCGCCAGTTGCCCTGGGCGGGCTCGGTGATCAGCGCGATGGCTTTGTCATAGGCTGCCGCGGCGTTGGCGTAGTCCTCGTTGTTGCGATACAGATTTCCCATCGTGACGATGGCATCGTAGTTCTTCGGATCGCGGGCGATTAACTGATCCAGCTTGGCCAGGGCATCGTCGCGGCGGCCCATCCGCTGCAGGCCGACGGCGATCTGCATTTCGGCATTGACCCGCAACGGCGAGCCCACGGGCACCTTGTCATAGGCTGCGATCGCCTCGTCATAGAGCTTCATGCCGTCATAGGTATCGCCCAGCAGCGTGTACATCACCGGCAGATCGGCCTGGAAGGACAGGGCAAGCTGCGCATACACCAGGGCCACGTCGATGCTCTGTTCGTCGGTCATCGAGGTGGCGAGCGAGAACATGGCCTCCGCCGCGCCGGCCGCTGGCGTGCCGATGAACGGTTTCGGCGTGTCGCCGGCCAGCGAATGGGCCAGCGCATCGGCGACCAGCGGGTTCTCGTCGCCTGCGTCGATGAAGGCCCGGTAAACGGCCTGGGCTTCGGCCGGGCGGCCGTGGCGCTCGAGGAAATTGCCATAGGCCTGGACGACGCGCAGCGACGTGCCCGCCTGCTGATAGGCCTTGCGATAAGAGGCCTCGGCGCGGATCGCGTTGCCCAGATAGTCGGCGATCAAGGCCGCATGGAACGACTTGAAATTCGCGAAGCTCTCGTTGATGTCCAGCCGGTCGAGCGCCTTGAGGGCCTCGTTGAGTTCGCCTTCCCCAGCGTAGGACCAGGCGGTGAGAAGGGCCGACGTCAGCTCGCCGACGGGCGTATAGGCGGCTGCCGTGAAATTCCGGCGGGCATCCACATAGTGGCGGATCCGGAAGTCGCGGATGCCGAGCACGATGCGCGCCATGCGTTGCTTGCTGTTGAAGGCGAGGACCTGGATGGCGCGCTCCTCGGCCGCGGCGATGTCACCATCCGCCAGCTCCAGCAGGAAAACCCGCTCGATCAGCAGGGGATTGTCGGTATCGGTCTTGAGGGCAGTGCCGAAATAGTCGGCAGCCAGTGCGTTGTCGCGCTCGCGGGACGCAGACCGGCCCGCCAGGTAGCTGCCGGAGAACGAGATCTGGTCTCCCCCTTCGTAGGCTTGGGATGGCGTGGCGAAGACGAGGGTGCAGACAAGTCCAGTGGCGGCAAGTGCTTTCAAACGCGGCATCGGTTTCCGTTTCATACATGGGGCGGCAAATTGCCGGACCGGTCGATTCATTCGCCCAAAATGGGGTGTTTTTAGGATTGCCGCAACCGCAATCGCCAACGGCCGGTTTGCCGGCCTCCAAAACGCCAAACGGCGCGCCCCTTGAAAGCGCGCCGCAGGTCGACGGATGTCGGGTCCGTCACTGGCTCACGAAGACCTTGCCTGCTTGGGTCAACTTGGTCGGCTGGTCGAGACTTTCCTCATCCCAGTTGAGGTTGACGAAGAGGGTCGCGGTGCCATTCATGTTCAGCGTGTCGACGATCATCGGGAAGTACTCGGAGTCCGAATTCATGTCGCCATTGGCCCACACCACCAGTTTCTGGCTGGGTGTATAAACGCCGCCCCGGATATTCACGCCACCCTTCGAGTAGATGGTGTTGGTGTTACCGACGCCGGTGGTACGGTCCTGCAGGATCGCCCAACCCTTCCAGGCATAGGCCGGATCGGTCGCAGTGGTGTTGTCGTTGTTCGGGCCCGTCAGTTCGACGATCGCACCCGAGGTGATGTCGACATTGCTCGAATTGCCGGTGAGGTAAATGAGCGTTCCATCTTCAGCATGGATCTCCGAACCTGCGTCAAGTTTCAGGTCACCATCCTTCAGGACGTAGATGCCCTTCTGCAGCGTGATATGAGCGTGAGTCTTGCCTTCGATGCCGCCGCAATAGGTGCCTGGCGGCAGGGTGTAGGAACTGTCCTTGACGAAGGCGCCGCTCGAGGTCGAACCTTTCGAGCCGGAACCGGATGACGGCAGACCCATCTGCGCCGCGGTCATGCAGGAGCCGGCGGTCGGCAGGGCCATGACGTAGGACGAGTTGTTGTAGGGATCATCCACCCAGGCGCCCGTGGACACCGGATCGGGATCGAAGCCCGAGCCCGCCCAGCCACCGCGCGCGGTGAAGGATGCGGCATAGGCCTCGGCGCTGCCCCAGGTGCGGATCGCCGTCGTGGCATTCGAATTGGCGTGCACCGAGCAGGTCGCCATGAACTTCGAGTTGCCCTGGAAATAGATCGACTGCGTCTGCGTCGGGTTCATGGCCAGCAGGCAAAGATAAGAGTCTTCGCTGAAGGCGACCTTGGACTTGACCTTCAGATCGACATCGTAGTTCGAGCTGTCACCGGCCTGGTTGCCGAGACTACCGCCGCCCACTTCCGCGTTCTTGTTCTTCAGCGCGCCGAGCACGTTGATGAAGGAGCCCTTGACCTTGGCGTTGACCTCGACGTCGATGGTGTTCGGCCCGGGGGTCACCGTCGGGGTGCCGACCAGTTCGATGTCAGAAACGCGGGCGACAGAGGCGGTGATGTAGTTGGTCGCGATCTGAACGCGCTGGGAGAGCTTTTCGGATGACGTCCCCGAGACATTCTGGGCAGCTGCCGCTGCCAGGGCCGCCGCATCGGCGACGTGCTGGAGCTCTTCGGAAGCCCGGACGGCGCGCATGTAGTCGACGGCGAGGCCGACGGAGCCGATCATCGGGATTGCTGAAAGCGTGGCGATGATCATCGCGTTGCCGTTTGTCGACCGCAGGAAAGACGCCAGGCGGCGGCTGAGGGCTGTCGTCACATCTGCAATTGCCATTGGTGTAGATCCTTCTACTGGATTTGTACCTGGCAAATTCGCAGCCAACTTCTGTCAAAGCATTTCGGCCATCTTTCAAATTTTATCGGTCTGTCGGAATCTCAATTGCCGGTCCGTAATTTGGGGCAGACGGTTACCGGCTCCTTTCCCCATTTCGCCCAATTGAAGGCTCCAAAATACAAAACCGGCGGGCATTGCGGCCCGCCGGTTCGATTTCGGAGATTACTGGCTGACGAAGACCCGGCCAGCCTGCTTCAGGTAGATCGGCTCACCGAGATTCTCGTCTTCCCAGTCGAGGTTGACGAACAGAGTCGCCGTGCCGTTCATGTTGAGCGTGTCGACGATCATCGGGAAGTAGCCCGAGTTCTCGTTCATGTTGCCATTGGCCCAGACCACCAGATGCTGGGCAGGCATATAGGCACCGCCTTTGATATTGACGCCACCCTTGGAATAAATGGTGTTGGTGTTGCCGATGCCGCTGTCACGGTCCTGCATGAGGGCCCAGCCACGATAGGGGTAGGTGCTGTCGCCCGAAGAGCTGTTGGTCTTGTTCGGACCGACGAGTTCCACCACGGCGCCTGAGGTGATGTCGATGTTGCTGTTGTCACCCGTCAAATAGATGAGAGTGCCGTTGGGCGCATGCAGTTCTGACTGCGAGTCGATCTTCAAATCACCATTCTTGATGATGTAGATGCCCTTCTGCAGGTTGGCGACGCCATGGGTCGAAATGTCGATGCCGCCGCAATAGACGCCAGGCACCAGGGTCGTGGTCGTATTCTTCACCTGCTTGTTGGTTGCCGTGCAGGTGGCGCCGACCGTCGGCATCGGCAGGTAATGGGAGCTCGACGGATCGGCCACTGGGTCTTTCACGAACGGCGCATAGCCCATCGGATCGGGCGAAAAGCCGGAGCCGGCCCAGCCGCCGCGCGTGGTGAAGGAGGCCGCATAGGCTGCGGCATTGCCCCAGGTGCGGATGGCCGTGGTCGCGTTCGAATTGGCATGCACGGAGCAGGTGGCCATGAACTTGGAATTGCCCTGGAAGTAGATGGCTTCCGTCTGGGTCGGGTTCATCGCCAGCAGGCAGAGATAGGCGTCTTCGCTGAACCCGACCGTCGACGAGACATGCAGGTTGATGTCCTTGGAGTTCTCGCCGGCCTGGTTGCCGAGACTGCCGCCGCCCAAATCGGCACTGCCATCCTTCAAGGCGTTCAGCACGTTGATGAAGGAACCTTTTACCTTCGCATCGACCGTGATCTTGATCGAGTTGGGGCCGGTCGCTACAGTCGGTGCACCAATCACCTCGATGTCGGAGACATTCCCCACTGAGTCATTGAGATAGTTTGCAGCGATGGTGGCGCGCTGGTTCATCTGTTCGGATTGCGTACCCGTCACGTTCTTGGCAGAGGCTGCTGCAAGTGCCGCGGCATCGGCGACGTGCTGCAGGGCCTCCGAGGCCCGCACACCGCGCATGTAGTCGACGGCCAACCCGACCGATCCGATCATCGGGATTGCCGCGATGGTGGCGATGATCGTGGTATTGCCCTGCGCCGAGCGCAGGAAGTTGGCGAAGCGGGTGATGATGCTTGTCTTCAGGGCTGCGAGTGCCATCGGTACCGTTCCTCGGTTTTAAGAATTCGTGCACCAACGATTGTTCGCAGCCGCTTACCACCTCCTTGCAGGAATATCTTCAATTCGAGTCATTGCGCAAATCTTGCGGTGATCACGCCCCATGAATCACGCCATGGTTATCAGCACGGTGAAATTTTAGAAAACTTCAACCGTAGTCCCCGCCCGCCGAGTTCTAGGCACTACAGGCCTACATGTTGGGATAGTTCGGCCCCTCGCCGCCCTGCGGCACCACCCACGTGATGTTCTGTGAGGGGTCCTTGATATCGCAGGTCTTGCAGTGCACGCAGTTCTGGTGATTGATCTGGAAGCGCGGCGGCTTGCCGTCCTCGCTCACCACCTCATAGACCCCCGCCGGGCAATAGCGCTGGGCCGGCTCATCCCATTGCGGCAGGTTGACCGCGATCGGCACGTCCGGATTCTTGAGCTTCAGATGCGGCGGCTCGTCCTCTTCATGGGCGGTGGCGGAGAAGGCGACATTGGTCAGCCGGTCGAAGGAGATTTCACCGTCAGGCTTCGGGTAGGCGATGGGTTTCGCCTGTGACGCCGGCAGCAGCGTGTCGCAGTCCTTCTTTCCGTGTTTCCAGGTGCCTAGGCCGAAGCCGAAGATCTGGTTCATCCACATGTCGAGGCCGCCCAGCGCCAGTCCGCCGATCAAGCCCAGCTTCGACCACATGGGTTTCACGTTCTTCACGCGCTTCAGGTCCTGATAGACCCAGGACTTGCGGTAGGCTTCTTCATAGGACGCCAGTTCGTCACCTGACCGGCCGGCCTCAATGGCGGCAACCGCCGCTTCCGCCGCCATCATGCCGGTCTTCATGGCATTGTGAGAGCCCTTGATGCGCGGCACATTGACGAAGCCCGCCGAGCAGCCGATCAGCGCACCGCCGGGGAAATAGAGCTTGGGAACGGACTGGAAGCCGCCCTCGGTGATGGCACGCGCGCCATAGGCGACGCGGCGGCCACCCTTCAGCACCTGCTCGATCAGCGGGTGATGCTTGAAGCGCTGGAACTCCATATAGGGGAAGAGATGGGGGTTGGTGTAGTTCAGATGCACCACGAAGCCGATGGAGACCAGATTGTCCTCCAGGTGATACATGAAGCTGCCGCCGCCGGTCTTCAGCCCCAGGGGCCAGCCCATCGTGTGGGTAACCTGCCCCTGCTTGTGGTTCTCCGGCTTCACTTCCCAGAGTTCCTTCATGCCGAGGCCGAACTTTTGCGGCTCGCGGCCTTCCGAGAGGTTGAACTTGGCAATGATCTCCTTGGCAAGCGAGCCGCGCACACCTTCGGCGATGAAGACATATTTGCCGAGAAGTTCCATGCCGGGCTGGTAGTCAGGCTTGGGGTTTCCATCCTTGCCGATGCCCATCACGCCGGCCACCACGCCCCTGACCGAGCCGTCCTCGCGGTAGAGCACCTCCGAGCAGGCGAAGCCCGGATAGATCTCGACGCCGAGCGCCTCGGCCTGCTGGGCGAGCCAGCGGCACAGGTTCCCCAGCGAGATGGCATAGTTGCCGTGGTTGTTCATCAGCGGCGGCATCAGCATATTCGGCAGACGGACGGCGCCCGAGGGGCCAAGCATATAGAAGCGGTCCTCGATGACCGGTGTATTGAGCGGTGCGCCCTGCTCTTTCCAGTCGGGAATCAACTCATCGAGCGCCACCGGATCGATGACCGCGCCCGAAAGGATGTGCGCGCCGACTTCGGAGCCCTTTTCCAGAATGCAGACGGTCAGATCGGGTGAGAGCTGCTTGATGCGGATGGCGGCCGACAGGCCCGCCGGTCCGGCTCCCACGATCACCACGTCATACTCCATCGCCTCGCGCTGGATCTGCTCCACAGCCTGAAACTCCGTCTATCGGTTGCCCCTCGGGGCCTGTTATAGTGTCGGGAGGTCCGGACACAAGCCGACAATTGGGACATGGCAGGCCACCAAAACGACATGACACCGCATGATGCCGCTACAGCGCTCGGCTGGCTGGCCGAGATGGGCTGTGACGAGATCATCGCGGAAACGCCAGTCAACCGCATGGCACCACCGACCCGACCTGAGACGCCGGCGCCGCAAACTGCACCGGTCATGCCGGCAGCTCCGGGCCAGCATCCCGCACTCTCCTGCCAGACCTTGGATGACATTGTCGCCGCGCTTTCCACTTTCGATGCCTGTCCTCTCAAGAAGACGGCGGCCAACCTGTGTTTTGCCGATGGCAACCCAAGGGCCAGGGTCATGCTGGTGGGCGAGGCGCCGGGCCGCGACGAAGACCTGCAGGGAAAACCGTTCGTCGGCCGGTCCGGCCAGTTGCTTGACCGGATGCTCGCCGCCATCAACCTGTCACGGCAGGCGGAAGTGCCGGATCAGGCGGTCTACATCACCAACGTGATCTTCTGGCGTCCGCCTGGCAACCGGACGCCAACGGAAGCGGAAACCACCATGTGCCTTCCCTTCCTGCATCGCGCCATCGCGTTGCAGAAACCTGACTTCATCGTCTGCCTCGGGGCCACGCCAGCCCAGAGGCTCACGGGCCGCAGCGAAGGCATCCTCAAGATGCGCGGGCGATGGCTGGAGGCTCATATAGGCGGACGCACCATTCCATTGCTGCCAACGCTGCATCCGGCTTATCTCCTGCGGCAGCCTGCGCAAAAGCGGTTGGCATGGCGGGATCTGCTGGCACTTCGCCAGATGCTCGATTCGCACTGAGCGGACCGGATCGGCTGCTCCAGCGTTTGCGAATCAGCCCCGGCGCACCCCCCCGAAAGTGATTCGCTGGAGATTGATTCATGCAATCCAAAGTACCCCCTCATCTGCACCTTGAGGTCAAGATTAGCGGTATACGGACGAATTTCGTAAGGGCACATCGGGCCTCTGATGCCCCCTTTTTTTCATCTTACGTCAAGATTTCAGCACCCTTTATGCTATTGTCTTCATTACATTTTTCTTGTTCTGCCGAAGTGAATGGTGTTTGATAGCAAACGAACACAACACACACAGGCCGCGATACCAGACAGCAGGCGGGCGGTTTGGAGATCGGGCGGCGAGGGGCTGAACCACATGAGTGATGCCAGAACATTTATTCCAGTGAAGATCGCGATTCTGACGATCTCAGATACGCGGACGCTCGAAAACGATGTGTCGGGCCAGACCCTCACAGACCGGATTGCCGAGTCCGGGCACAATCTATCCGCGCGTAAGGTCGTGAAGGATGACGTGCGCGCAATCCGCCACGTCATTCGTGACTGGACCAACCGCAACGATATCGACGTGATCATCACCACCGGCGGCACCGGGCTGACGGGTAACGATATCACGATCGAAGCGGTGCGGCCGCTGTTCGAGAAGGAAATCGACGGCTTCGGCACGCTGTTCCACATCATCTCCTATCCGAAGATCGGAACGTCAACGATCCAGTCGCGTGCATCGGCGGGGATCATGAAGGGCAAGTACATCTTCTGCCTGCCTGGCTCGCCGGGCGCCTGCCGTGACGGCTGGGACGGCATTCTGAAGCCGCAGCTCGACTATACGCACAAGCCGTGCAACTTCGTCGAGATCATGCCGCGGCTCGAAGAGCACCTGAAGCGCGCTAAGTCCTGAACCCACCAGATTCAAGTCCTCGAGCGTCTGTTGTCACCGTATTGTGAGCGTTAATGTAACACCGTGACTTACATTTGATCGCGCCGGAGCGATCGCACCTTACTCATTGATTTGGCTGGCACCTTTTCTCTCACTCCTGTCACCTGGCTTGATTCGATTTCGTCATCCGGATGGATAGATTTGGGACATCAGAGATGCGGTCTCCGCAGCTTTGAAATCAACAAATGAGCCATCCGGCGCGCCGGATCGAATTTCAGGAGATCAAAAATGAAGACCATCACTTTGTCGCTCGTTGCCCTGGCAGCCCTCTCTGGCGTCGCTTTCGCCAATGACCGCGCTGAACAACACACTGCCGCCTGGCGCAATGTTCACTGGGGTGCCGTGTGGGCCACGCATCCTCTTGTGAATGAGGAAATGACCTATAGCGACACCGAAGGCTTTGCCGCCATTCCGCTCGACTCCAAGGCGCAGTCTGACTTCGCGCAGCGCAAGCTGCGCGGCGAGAACTTCGACAACGACAACTGATTTTCGCCTCATATACCCGCAAATTTCAGGAGGCCGCGTCTCAGCGCGGCCTCTCTTCGCGCTGGAAGGGGCCAATGCCCGACACGATGGCGAGGCCCAGAAGGATTACAGCCCCGCCAAGCATCTGTGCCGGTGAAATGCTTTCACCAAGGACGAAGAATGCGGTGATGATGCCCACCACCGGCATCAGCAGAATGAAGGGTGCGGCATCATCCATCCGGCATTGCTTCAGCAGCGAGTACCAGCAGATATAGGCGAGATAGAAACCAACAATGCCGACAAACGCCAGGGCCGCCCATTCCAGGGGACCTGCACTCGTCAGGCTCTCGACCTGCCCGCGTTCGATCACCAGTGTCGCCAAGGCCAGTTGCGGCACGCCGCCCAGGGCATTGGCCTTGAGAATTCCCACGCCGGTATCGCGGCTCCATTTGCGGGCCAGCACCTGGCCCAGCGCCCAGAACAGCGCGCTCAACATGATGAATGCCGTGGGAACCAGTGGCGGCGGCACTTCCGGCAGGCCGATGACGATCGCAACGCCTGCCGTGGAGAGCGCCGTGCCGGCGATCTTCCGCGCGTCCAGGCGTTCCTTCATGATGAGCCAGTCCAACACGATCGCGATGGGGATCTGCAACTGCAGGACAAGATTGGCAACGGTTGCCGGTACGCTGCGCAAGCCCCAGAACAGGAAAGCGCCCTGGATGGTGACGGCAAAGGCCGCGATCACGACGATGGCGGCCCACGGCGTCTTGAGGCGCTCCCGATGGGTCATGCTCAGCACGACGGCGATGCCCGTGTAGACCATGAGCATCATGAACAGTGGCGGGAAATGGGTAACCGCCGGTTTCGCGATGGTGAAGCCTGTGCCGAAAAACAGCGGCGGCAAGAGTGCAAGGAGAATCTGGCGGCGGGTCATGGCGCGAACATGGCGAAACTCCTCTGCGCCGACAATCTCGTTCTTGAAATGTTCCTTTTGTGGTGCTAGTTTCATTGCATGCCAACGCTGATCGACAAACGACAGTCCACTGGACTTGATCCGGCCGTGCTGGGTGCCGGACGGCTGTCGGCGCTCGATCACCAGACGCGCGGCCGCGGCGCGAAGCTCAACATGACCGGCCGCTTCGAGCGCTATAACCGGTCGCTGTTCGATGATGGCTGGCAGAGCCTCGAAGACCTGCCGCCGTTCCGCACCGAGGTCTTCGAAGAATCGCCCAAGACCATCATCACGCGGAACGAGTCGCCCGACATCTCCTTCGACAGGTCCATCAATCCCTATCGCGGGTGTGAGCACGGCTGCGCCTATTGCTATGCGAGGCCGACCCATGCCTATATGGGGCTGTCGCCGGGCCTGGATTTCGAGAGCAAGCTGTTCGCCAAGCCCAACGCAGCAGAGCTTCTGCGGGCCGAACTGCTGGCCAAGGATTATAAGCCGCGCACCATCGCCATCGGCACCAACACCGACGCCTATCAGCCGATCGAACGCGGCCACCGGATCACGCGCCGCGTTCTCGAGGTGCTGTCGGAGTTCAATCATCCCGTCGGCATCGTCACCAAATCGGCTCTGGTGACCCGCGACATCGACATTCTGAAACCGATGGCGGATCAGGGGCTCGTCAAGGTGGCCATCTCGATCACGACGCTCGACGCCAAGCTGTCGCGGGCCATGGAGCCGCGCGCCGCCACACCCGGAAAGCGCCTGCAAGCCCTCGAATTGCTGTCGGCGGCGGGCATCCCCACGGTGGTCATGGTGGCGCCCATCATCCCTGCCGTGAATGACAGCGAGATCGAAGCGATCCTCAAGTCCGCGCACATGGCTGGCGCGCGCGAGGCTGGCTATGTCATGCTGCGCCTGCCGCTCGAAGTGCGCGACGTGTTCAAGGACTGGCTCGAGGCCGCGTTGCCGGACAGGGCTGCAAAGGTTATGTCTCTGGTGAAGTCGGTGCGCGAGGGCAAGGAGAGCGATTCAACCTGGGGCCGCCGCATGACCGGCACCGGCCCCTATGCCTGGACCATCGGGCGGCGCTTCGAACT
Source organism: uncultured Aestuariivirga sp. (assembly GCA_964510815.1). Lineage (GTDB taxonomy): Bacteria > Pseudomonadota > Alphaproteobacteria > Rhizobiales > Aestuariivirgaceae > Aestuariivirga. Next base: position 20,496 of record CAZECZ010000020.1, on the reverse strand, counting down.
GGCCTGCCAGCGGCTCGGCTTCAATGCGAGCCGCCTCAAGCTGGCAACCGACCTGTTCAAGCGGCCGCCGCAGCCGGGCGAACAATTGAGCCTGATCTGAAGGAGCAGACATGAATGTGCGGCAGCAGAAATCGGAGGCCTTCCAGAAACTCCACGACGGGCCCAACGCCTTCGTGATCGCCAACGCCTGGGATGCCGGCAGCGCCAGGCTTCTGGAGACTCTGGGGTTCAAGGCCATCGCCACGACCAGTGCCGGGCTTGCCTATTCGCTGGCAAAGCCCGACGGCCGCAACGCCGTCACCCGCGCGGAAGCCCTCGACAATGCAAGGGCCATCGTCGAAGCGACGTCGCTGCCGGTGTCCGCCGATCTCGAAGGCGGCTACGGCCTGACGCCTGAAGATTGCGCCCTGACCATCCGGGGCGCAATTGAAGTGGGTCTCACGGGCGGTTCGATCGAGGATTCGACCGGCCATGCGGCGGCGCCGATCCATGACATCGGCCTTGCCACGGAGCGGGTCAGGGCCGCCGTGGAAGCGGCCCGCACCTCCGACGTTCCATTTCTGCTGACGGCGCGTTGCGAGAATTTCCTGCATGGCCGCGCCGATCTGGCCGATACCATCCGGCGGTTGCAGGCCTTTCAGGACGCCGGCGCCGATGTTCTGTTTGCGCCGGGTTTGCGCAGCGCCGAGGACATCCGGGCGGTCACATCCTCCGTCGATCGCCCGGTCAATGTGGTCATGGGATTGAAGGGTGTGCTGTTCACGGTCGCAGACCTGGCGGAGATGGGTGTCCGGCGCATCAGTGTCGGCGGCTCGCTGGCCCGCACGGCCTATGGCGCCATGCTGCGTGGCGCCCGGGAAATCATGGCGGGCGGCACCTTCACCTATTCGGAGCATGCCATTCCCGACAGCGAGATCAGCGGCACCTTCGCCAAGCCCAACCGGCCAGCGCAGGCTTGACCGGACACCGGGGCTTCCGCCATGCAGGGGCATGGCAAAGGACTCGGGACCGGACTTCAGCTTCGAACAGGCGGCAATGAATGCCGGCCATGCATCTGTCTGCGGAATCGATGAAGCAGGCCGCGGGCCTTGGGCCGGCCCCGTCGTCGCAGCAGCCGTCGTGCTCGATCCACGGCGCATTCCGCCGGGACTGAATGATTCAAAGAAGCTGACGGAGGCCCGGCGCGAGGCCGTGTATCCCATCATCATGGAATACGCCCGCGTGGGCATCGGCATTGCCGATCAAGACCATATCGACCGCGACAACATCCTCGCCGCGACCCTGTGGGCGATGGGCGAGGCGTTGGCCCAACTCGGCGGAACCGGCCTCGCCCTGATCGACGGCAACCGCGCGCCGAAGCTGCCTTGCGCGGTTCGCACCATCATCGGCGGCGACGGCAAGTCCCTTTCCATCGCCGCCGCCTCGATCATCGCCAAGGTGACGCGCGACCGCATGATGACGGCGTTCCACCACGACTATCCACAATACGGCTTCGCCCGCCACAAGGGATATGGGACGGCCGAACACCAGGCAGCGCTCACCCTCCATGGCCCCTGCCCCCTCCACCGCAGGAGCTTCGCGCCCATCGCCCAATTGCTGGCGCGTTAACCATTTGACCCGAATTCGATTCACGCGGACTCGCCACGGATTCATCATGGCGATTCAGAGTCAGTTGCGTAGGCGTTTTCGGGGCATCACATGGGGTATCACACACGGCCGGACATCAGGCCGCTTCACAATCGCATTCTGGTGGGCGACTGCCTCACCGAGCTGAAACGCATTCCCAGCGCGTCGGTCGATCTCGTGTTTGCCGATCCGCCCTACAATCTGCAACTTGCCGGCAATCTCACCAGGCCCGACCAGAGCAAGGTCGATGCTGTCGATGATCACTGGGATCAGTTCGAGAGTTTCGAGGCCTATGACCGGTTCACCAAGGGGTGGCTCGCCGAATGCCGCCGGGTGCTGAAGCCCGATGGCGCCCTGTGGGTCATCGGCTCGTATCACAACATCTTCCGCGTCGGCTCGCTGCTGCAGGACCTGGGCTTTTGGATCCTCAACGACATCATGTGGCGCAAGACCAACCCGATGCCGAACTTCAGGGGCCGGCGCTTCACCAATGCTCATGAGACCCTGATCTGGGCGGCGCGCGACGCCAATGCGAAATACACCTTCCACTACGAAGCCATGAAGGTCTTCAACGACGACCTGCAGATGCGCTCGGACTGGACGCTGCCGCTGTGCACCGGGGCCGAGCGGCTCAAGAACGGCGACGGCAACAAGCTTCACCCCACCCAGAAACCGGAGGCCCTCTTGCATCGCGTGCTGCTGTCATCTTCGAACCCGGGCGACGTGGTGCTCGATCCCTTCTTCGGCACCGGCACCACGGGTGCGGCGGCGCGACAGCTGGGCCGCGTGTTCATCGGCATCGAGCGCGAGGAAGACTATGCCGAGGCCGCCATGGCGCGGATCGAGGCGACGGAGCCCTTGCCGCTCGATGCCTTGAAAGTCGCGACCGGCAAGCGCGCCGAACCCCGCGTGCCATTCGGCACACTGCTGGAGCGCGGCCTCGTCAAGGCGGGCGACACGCTGTTCGATCCGGCGCGCCGGGTTGCCGCCAAGGTGCGGGCCGACGGCTCGATCGCCTGCAAGGATGCGAGCGGATCGATCCACAAGATCGGGGCCCATGTGCAGGGTGCGGAAGCCTGCAACGGCTGGACCTTCTGGCACGTGGCGAAGGGACCGAACCTCGTCCCCATCGACGTGCTGCGCCAACAGGTCAGGGCGGAGATGGCGAACGCTGCATGAGCGAACGCGCTGTCCGGCCCGCTGTTCGAGGCGACGCCGCACGGATCGCCCAGATGATCGTCGAAACGCTGCTGATCTGATCTGCGCCGCCCGAGGTTGCGGGGTACGGGTCCGGGGTCTATGCGTGGACTGCGAAGGAGACAGCCCATGAAAGCCCGCCAGCAAACCTCGTTCCTGTTCGATCTCGATGGCACGCTCGTCGACAGCGTCTACGACCACGTGCTCGCCTGGCACGATGCCTTGCAGGAAGAGGGGATCGAGGTGTCCGTGTGGCGGCTGCATCGCAAGATCGGCATGTCCGGCGGACTCTTCACCAAGGCCCTGGCCCGCGAGACGGGCAAGACCTTCGAGCAAGGCGTGCTGGACCGGCTCAGGAAACTCCATGCCAAGTATTATGGCGCACGCTCGCCGCGCACCAGGCCCCTGCCCGGCGCCATGGAGCTTCTCGCCTATCTCACGGACAACGGCATTCCATGGGCGATCTGCACGTCAGGGCGCATGGAAACCGCCGGCCCCATTTTCAAGATCCTCGGGATCGACCCCGACAAGTCCCCCATCGTCACCCGCGACATGGTGCGCTACGCCAAGCCGGACCCGGACCTGTTTCTGGCCGGTGCGGAAAAGCTGGGCGTCGACGCGAGCACGGCATGCGTGGTGGGCGATGCCATCTGGGACATGCTGGCGGCGCGGCGGGCGCGGGCGCTAGGCATCGGGCTTCTGTCCGGCGGCTACGGATCAGAGGAGCTCGAGCGCGCCGGTGCCTACCGGGTCTATGAGGACCCTGCCGATCTGCTCGCCCACATCGACGAGGTCGGCGGCCGCCGCTAAACCTCTAGGACATGCGCCACGATCTTGCGCATGACGGTGGGCAGCGCCTCGCCGGCAAGGTCATGGCGGCGCACCCAGCGGTAGTCGCCATCATCGCGCAACATGCCATCGTCGAGGCTGACCGCGCGCCATACTTCCAGTTCGAGATGGAAGTGGGTGAACGTGTGTTCCACCTGGCCTGCGAGTTTTTTCCACTTGCCGTTCAGCGGTGCATGATCATGCGGCCGCTCCGGCGTGCCGCCCCAGGGTGTTGACGGCACTTCCATCATGCCGCCGAGAAGCCCCTTCTCCGGCCGCCGCCGCAACAGCACGGCGCCATCGTCGCGCTCGATCCAGAAGGCGATGCCGCGCCGCGTCGGCACTGCCTTCTTCGGCCGCTTGCGCGGAAGCTCTGCCGCAATCCCGAGCTTGCGGGCGGCACAATGCTCCGCCCACGGACAGATCAGGCAATTCGGCGACTTCGGCGTGCAGATCGTGGCGCCGAGGTCCATCATGGCCTGGGCAAAATCGCCGGCCTCCTGCTGCGGCACCAGCGCTTCGGCCCTCTCCCTGATCTCGGGCTTCGAGTCGGGCAGCGGTGTCTCAATGGCATACAGCCTGCTGATCACGCGCTCGACATTGCCGTCCACCGCCGCGTGGGGCTTGCCGAACGCAATCGCCGCAATGGCACCTGCCGTATAGGGGCCGATGCCCGGCAGCTTGCGCAGCTCATCGACCGTTTCGGGAAAGCGGCCTCCAAGCTGGCCAGCCACCACTCTCGCGCAGGCATGCAGATTGCGGGCCCGGGCATAGTAGCCGAGACCGGCCCAGGCTTTGAGCACATCATCGAGCGGCGTGGCTGCGAGGGATTCGACCGCCGGCCAGGCCTCAATGAACTTCAGGAAATAGCCCTTCACCGCCGGCACGGTGGTCTGCTGCAGCATGATCTCGGAGAGCCACACGCGATACGGGTCGGCCTGCTCGCCAGGCCTCGCCCGCCACGGCAGAGCCCTGGCGTGGACGCGATACCAATCAAGCAGTTGTGAGGCGAGGTTCGCTTTCGGCCCCGTTTTGGCCATCGTACTGCGCAACGAAACAACTCCAGAAATGTTGCAGAGACTGATATAGACCGGCCATGGAAACCCTGAGCAAGCATTTCCGTGACATCACCAAGGCGGTGTTCGCGCGCCATGGCTTCGCGCAGGGCGACGTGGTGGGCCACTGGGCCGAAATCGTGGGCCCAGATCTCGCCAGGGTCTCGGTTCCCGAGCGGATCAAATGGCCGCGGCAGGCTGGCGAAGGGGGGCGCAAATCGGGGGGAACGCTGGTCGTTAAGGCAGCACCCGGGCGCGCCATCGACCTACAATATGAAGGGCCTCGCATCATCGCGCGAATCAACAGCTTTCTTGGCCATGGTGCCATTGCCCAAGTCAAGGTGATTCAGGCCACAGGACTGCCCGCCGCAGCGCCGCGCCGGCAGACAGTCAAAGATGATATTCCCGTTCATAATCAAAATCTTGAAGCGATGAACCACGGTCCGCTCAAGGATGCCCTCAACCGGCTCGGCAGAGGTGTTGCCGGCGCCCGGCAGAGTTCTCCACAAGGCAAATAAACGATTGGTTTCAACCCCCAACATCTAGTAGGTAGTCCCCATGACACAGATCACCCGCCGCCACCTTATTCTTGCCGGTACAGTTGCCGTCGTATTGGCCGCTGCAGGTCCGGCCGTCGCCTTGGACGTGGCCGAACTCAACAAGCCGCCGGAGCTCGGTGAAATGGCGCTCGGCGCACCGGAACCGGCCAAGGTTACGATCATCGAATATGCATCGGCCACCTGCCCCCATTGCGCGGCGTTCCACAACGACGTCTACGGCAAGCTGAAGACCGAATACATCGACACCAACAAGATCCGCTTCGTGTTCCGGGAATATCCGCTCAACGATGCGGCGCTGGCGGCCTTCATGATCGCGCGGGCGGCGCCGAAGGAGTCCTATTTCCCGCTGATCGACATCTATTTCGAGACGCTGAACACCTGGGCCCAGAATCCGGCGCAGGGACTGCTGAACATCGCCAAGCAGGCGGGCTTCAGCGAAGAGAAGTTCAACGCCACATTGAAGGACGAGAACCTGGCGCGTGGCATCATGGCGATCCGCGACGCCGGAACGAAGTTCGGCGTGCAGGGCACACCGACATTCTTCGTCAATGGCGAACTCTATGAAGGCGAGCGCACGTTCGACGCGTTCAAGGCATTGATTGATCCGCTCCTTTAAGGAGCGGACAGGGGACCGAGGGGCAGGGCAGCGATGAAATTCACACGGCTGAGGCTGGCGGGATTCAAATCCTTCGTCGAGCCAACCGATCTGTTGATCGAGCCCGGCCTCACCGGTGTCGTCGGCCCCAATGGCTGCGGCAAGTCCAATCTCTTGGAAGCGCTGCGCTGGGTGATGGGCGAAAGCTCATACAAGTCGATGCGCGCGTCCGGCATGGACGACGTCATCTTCTCGGGCACCACCCAGCGGCCGGCCCGCAACATGGCGGAAGTGCTGGTCACGCTCGCCAATGACGACGGCAGCGCGCCACCCCACTATGCCGACCAGGAAACGCTGGAAATCTCGCGCCGTATCGAGCGTGAATCGGGTTCGGCCTATCGCGTCAATGGCAAGGAAGTGCGGGCACGCGACGTGCAATTGCTGTTCGCCGATGCTTCCACCGGCTCGCGCTCGCCGGCCCTGGTGCGCCAGGGTCAGATTGGCGAGATCATCAACGCCAAGCCGCAGGCCCGCCGCCTGATCCTCGAAGAGGCCGCCGGCATCACCGGGCTGCACACACGGCGTCATGAAGCGGAACTGAAGCTTCGCGCCGCCGAACAGAACCTGACCCGCCTCGACGACGTGACGGCGCAGCTCGAAACCCAGCTCAACAGCCTGAAGCGTCAGGCCCGCCAGGCCACCAAGTACAAGCAGATCTCCGGGGAAATCCGGCGGCTGGAGGCCATGGGTCTCTACGTGGCGTGGAAGGATGCGGCGGAAGCGGCGCGAAACGACTCCGCGGTACTGGACGAAGCCACAAGGCTGCTGGCCGAACACACGCGCGCGGCGTCCGAGAAACTGCGCCTGCGTGACGAGCTTGGCGAGAACCTGCCGGGCTTGCGCGAACAGGAAGCCATCCGCGGCGCGGTGCTGCAGCGCATCGCGCATGAGCGCAACGCCCTCGATGAAGAAGAGCGCCGGGCCGAGACGCGGCGCAAGGAACTCGACCAGCGTATCGCGCAGATCAATGCCGACCTGTCGCGCGAGCAGGAAACACTGAACGACACGGACCGTGTGCTGGCCCGTCTCGCCGAGGAGGATGAGACACTGAAGGCCTCGAGCGGTGCCGATACCGACATCCGGGCCGAGGCGGCCGTCGCCCTGCAACACGCTGCTGACGCATTGGCGCGGTCGCAGGAAGCCGCCGATGCCGCCAATGCCCGGCTCTCCGAACTCACCGCGCAGCGCAGCGCCATGCAGCGGGCCATCGACGAATTGCGCGGCCGCATCGCCAAGCTGGAGCGCGAGGAGGCCGAAACCAATCAGCGCCGTGAGCGCCTGATGTCGCAATACCGCATCGAGGGCGATGGCGAGGCACTGGCCGCTGCCGTCGAGACCGCGGTCGCTGCCGTCTCGTCGTGCGAAACCAGCGTCACAGAGGCGGAAGCCGCGGTGCGTGCCGCGCGTGCCGCCGAGGCGGAAACCCGCGCCACCCATGATGACACGCGCCGCAAGGCCGACCGGCTGCAGACGGAAGTCCGTACACTGACAAACCTGCTCAAGTCTGCCGGCGGTGATCTGTGGCCGTCGCTGCTTGACCAGATCAAGGTGCAGCAGGGTTATGAGACCGCATTGGGTGCCGCACTGGGTGACGACATCGATGCCTCGGCCGACGAGGGCGCCCCCGTGCATTGGCGGGGCCTGCCGCCGCTCCCCGAAACCGCCACTCTGCCGCAAGGTGCGACGGCGCTCGCCGATGTGGTGGAAGCGCCAGCGGCCCTGCAGCGCCGCCTGTCGCATATCGGGATCGTGTCGCAGGCGCTCGGCCAGGCGCTGCAACCGCAATTGAAGCCCGGCCAGCGGCTGGTGTCGCGCGAGGGCGACGTATGGCGCTGGGACGGGTTCACAGCGGCGGCCGATGCGCCGAGCGCTGCAGCCAAGCGGCTGGCGGAGCGCAACCGCCTGGCCTCGCTTGAAGTCGAGATGGCCGAGGCGATTGCCGCGGCCGAAACAGCCAAGGCGGCATTCGAGGCGGCACGGGCCGCCGTCGAGACGGCGGTGCGCAGCGAGCGTGAGAAACGCGAGGCTCACCGCGCTTCCGTGTCCGCCGTCGATTTCGCCCGCCGGGCGCTGACCACCCATGAGCGCCAGGTGGCGGAACGTCTGGCCCAGACCAGCGCGCTGGACGAAGCCCAGCGCCGCATCGCGGCCGCGCTGGCCGAAGCCCGCAGCCAGTTCGAGGCCCAGTCGGCGGAAGCATCCGCCCTCCCCGTCCTCGACACGTTGCAATCCGAATTGGCGCAGTTGCGCGACGAGGTGAACCGCGACCGTGCGGCCTATGCCGAAGCGCGCGCCACCCATGACGGCCTTGAGCGCGAGGCCAAGGCCCGTGCTGATCGCATTCAGGCGATTGCGGCCGAGCAGAACCAGTGGACGGCGCGTGCCAAGCGTGCCAACGAGCAGATTGAAGCGCTTACGTCGCGCGCCGAGGAGACGCGCGCCACGATCGTCGAGCTGTCCTCCCTGCCCCAGCAGCTTGCCGACAAGCGGCTCAAGCTGATGAATACGCTGGCCGAGGCCGAGGCCGAGCGCAAGGCGGCATCCGACGCGCTGCAAGAGGCGGAGAATGCGGTGCGCGCCGCCGACCAGGATCTCCGCAGCGCGCAGGAGCAGCTCTCTGCCTCGCGCGAAGAGCACGCGCGGCTGGGGGCCCGCCTCGAATCCAGCAGCCAGCGTCAGGAATCCTGCGAGCGCCGCATTGGCGAAGTGATGCAGTGCAAGCCCGACGAAGTGCTCGCCACGGCTGAACTCGACCCCGAGAAGATCAGCAATGCGGACGAGATCGAGAAGAAACTCCTCGGCCTTCGCGAGGACCGCGAGCGCCTCGGCGGCGTCAACCTGCGCGCCGACGAGGAGGCCGTTGAAGTCGCCAAGCAGCTTGAGACCCTGATCAAGGAACGCGACGACCTGATCCAGGCGATCAACAAGCTGCGCGGCGGCATCTCAAGCCTCAACCGCGAGGGCCGCCAGCGCCTGCTCGATGCCTTCGACACCGTGAACCAGAAGTTCACCGAGCTGTTCACCACGCTGTTCGGCGGCGGCAAGGCCGAGCTGCAGCTGATCGAATCCGACGATCCGCTGGAAGCCGGCCTCGAAATCATCGCCAATCCGCCGGGCAAGAAGCCGACGACGCTGTCACTACTCTCCGGTGGCGAGCAGACGCTAACTGCGCTCTCGCTGATCTTCGCGGTGTTCCTCACCAATCCGTCGCCCATCTGCGTGCTGGACGAAGTCGACGCACCGCTCGACGACCACAATGTCGAGCGCTTCTGCAACCTGCTGGACGCGATGCTGCAGCGGACCGAGACCCGCTTCCTCATCATCACCCACCATGCCCTGACGATGGCCCGCATGCACCGCCTGTTCGGTGTCACCATGATGGAGCGCGGCGTGTCGCAGCTGGTGTCGGTCAATCTGCAGGAAGCCGAGACGCTGGTGGACGCGGCGGTCGCCTGATCAAGCCCACTTGCGGAGCCTTTATTCTCGCCGCAAAGTCGATGTCGAATAGCCAATCGTGAGGGGGCGCCTCACGGAGTGTTTGCGTGCCTGCCACCATCCCCAAGCCCATTCGCCGCTCCGCGCTGCGTCTCGCCCTCGGCAAGGCGTGGTACATCAACAAGCGGCGGCTGAACTGGTATTTGAGCGCCACCGATTTCGCCACGGCCCGCGACGAGCAATCGCTGCAACATGTCCATGCCAGTCACGCCACTCCGATGCTCCGGCAGTTTTCCGGCGTCGACATGCAGCTCCAGCGCAACAAGATGGAATCGCTGCGGATCGCCTGCGGACTCATCGACGGGCTGATCCTGGCGCCCGGCCAGACCTTTTCGTTCTGGCGGCTGGTGGGCAAGCCGACGGCACGGCGCGGCTTCAAGATGGGGTTCGTGTTGCGCAACGGCGCTATTGCCCAGGACATCGGCGGCGGGCTGTGCCAGATGACCAACATGCTCTACTGGATGGCGCTGCACACAGAGCTCGACATCACCGAGCGCTGGCGCCACGGGTTTGACGTCTTCCCCGACGCGGGGCGCACCCAGCCTTTCGCATCCGGCGCCACTTGCGCCTACAACTACATCGACTTGCAATTCCGCAACCCGACACCGGACAGCTACCAGATCCGCCTCTGGCAAACGGGCGACTGGCTCCATGGCGCCATCCGCTGCAACGCGCCGCAGCGCCATCGCTTCGAGGTCTTCGAGCGGGATCATCTGATCCGTCCTGAATGGTGGGGCGGCTACAGCCGGCACAATGCCCTGTTCCGCCGCCGGTTCGACGCCGAGACGGACGCGGACACGGGAGAAGACTTCATCACCGAGAATCATGCCATTATGATGTATGAGCCTTTGCTTCCACACTCCGGGGATCGCCCATGAACATCGTCTTCGATATCGGTAACGTCTTGCTGCACTGGGACCCCAAGGTCCTCTACCGGAAGATCTTCGCCAGCGAGGAAGAGGTGGAGTGGTTTCTCACCCACGTTTGCCCGCCGTCGTGGAATCTCGAGCAGGACAAGGGGCGGAGCTTCGAGGACGCCGTCGCGGAAGCGACGTCCCGCCATCCGGACCATGCCGAGGCCATCGCCGCCTATCACCTGCGCTGGCCGGAGACACTCACCCATGTGATCCACGGCACGGTCACCATTCTGGAAGACCTGGATGACAAAGGTGCTCCGCTCTATGCCATCACCAACTGGAACCAGGACAAGTTCCGCGAGACCAAGGCGCGGTTCGATTTCCTCAACCGTTTCCGCGACATCGTCGTATCCGGCGACGAGGGCCTGATCAAGCCGGATCCGGCGATCTACCACGTGCTGCTGGAGCGGAACGGGCTGGAGGCATCGCGTTGCCTGTTCATCGATGACAGCCCGAAGAACGTTGCCGGCGCGGAAGCGGTCGGCATGGCGGGCCATCTCTTCACCACGCCGGAGGCCCTGCGGGAGCGGCTGAAGGCGGAAGGGCTGCTCTGAAGGCGGGGGCAACGCGCCGCACACGGACTCATTGCCGCATACTCCCACCCACCAAACTACGTCATATTTTTCAATAACTTACACGCAAAATCCAGTCCTTGACACACAATCGCGTTGAAACTATGAAGAGCGCGGTTTGTGGGGCGGCTGGCGCCTTTACGGTGCTCAACTGACGGATCGATCATGAACGAGCCGGGCGATAAGCCGACGGAGGATCGGTTCAAGGAGTTTGGGCAGCGTCTTGATGCGTCGCTGGAGGCTCAAAAGGCCCGAGACGACGATGTCGATGCCACAGACGCCATGGCGGCCGGTTTTGCCATGCGGGCGATCACGGAGATTCTTGTTGCTCTGGGTGTCTGCACGGTAGCCGGTTATTTTCTCGACCGGTATTTCGGTACCACGCCATGGCTGATGATCATCCTGATGCCGATCGGCCAGGCAGCGGGAATATGGAACGTGATGCGCATGTCACGGTCCAAGCAGGCCGATGCGATTTTGGGCCAGAAGGGACCTCTGCCACCCTCTGTGCCGGATGACGACGAGGATTGAGCGTGACGATACTTGCACTGACCACCGAGGCCGCGGTCGAAACTGCCGGAACTGCCGCCGAAGGCGCTGTCGAGCACGGCGAGAAGATCATCGACCCGATCCATCAGTTCGTCATCACCCGTTATATCGACCTGGGCGCGCTGTCGTTCACCAATTCTGCGCTGTGGGCGGTGATCGCGGTGGTCTGCATCACGCTGCTGTTCATGCTGGCACCCAGCAATCTGGTGCCCACCCGGCTGCAGTCGATCGCCGAGAGCATCTATGAACTCGTCGACAACATGGCCCACGACATGCTCCACGAGAATGCCCGCCGGGTGTTCCCCTTCGTGCTGACGCTGTTCCTGTTCGTGCTGTTCGCCAACGTGCTGGGCCTGATTCCCTATTCCTTCACTGTGACCAGCCACATCATCGTGACCCTGGGCCTGGCGCTGACCGTCTTCATCGGCGCGACCGTGATCGGTTTCATGCGCAACGGTTTCGGCTATCTCAAGCTCTTCGTACCGCCTGGCGTTCCGGGGGCGCTGTTGCCGCTGGTCGTCCTGATCGAGGTCGTGTCCTACTTCATCCGGCCGCTCAGCCTCTCCATCCGTCTGTTCGCCAACATGATGGCCGGACACATGATGCTGAAAGTCATGGCGGGCTTCGTGGTGATGTTGGGCGCCTTCGGCTTCGTGCCGCTGCTCGCCATGGTGGCGCTGACAGGTCTCGAGCTTCTGGTCGCGGCCCTGCAGGCCTATGTGTTCGCCATTCTGACATGCATGTATCTGAACGATGCCATGCATCCGGCCCACTGAACCCTTTTTCCTCATCCATCCAATAGGAGATTAAAATGGACGTTGAAGCAGCAAAGATGATTGGTGCAGGCATTGCCGCGGTGGCCCTTGGTGGCGCCGGTATCGGTATCGGCACCGTGTTCGGCAACTATCTGGCAGGCGCCCTGCGCAACCCGGCCGCTGCGGCCAGCCAGCGCGGCACGCTGTTCCTCGGCTTCGCCTTCGCCGAAGCGACGGGCCTCATCGGCTTCGCCGTCGCCATGCTCATCCTGTTCGGCTAATCCAGCCTGACACGACGTCCCAGGGTCCCGGTTCCTGATACGGAACCGGCAGCCTGCACGAATCAAGGTTGAGGCTATGGCCACCACGACGACCGAAACGACTGAAACCACCGCCACGACGGAACATGCGGCGAAGCCCGGCATGCCGCAGCTCGACACCACAAACTGGGTGCCGCAGCTGTTCTGGTTGGCCGTCACGTTCATTGTGCTGTACGTGATTGTGTCCCGCTTGATCATTCCGAAGACTGGCGGAACCATCGAAAAGCGCAAATCGACGGTCGAGTCCGACCTGTCTGCTGCCGCCCGCCACCGGACGGAAACGGACGAAGTCGCCAAGGCCTATGAGGCCGTGCTCGAAGACGCACGCTCGAAGGCCCATGAAACGATGGCTGCAGCACGCAACGCCCTCAATGACGAGATCCAGGCGGCGAACACCAAGCTTGACGGCGAACTGGCCGCCAAGATCGCGGAGGCCGAAAAGTCGGTGTCTGCGGCAAAGGCCAAGGCGCTGACCAGCGTCGAAGGTGTGGCCGCGGACATCGCGTCGTCGATCGTCACGCAGCTTACCGGTGCAACCGTATCGGAAGCCGACAGCACGTCGGCCGTCCGCAGCGCGTCAACTCAGGGCTAAGGAGTAGGACCATGGGATTTTTTGGTCATGCCGAGAGCTGGGTGCTGGTTTCCTTCATCCTCTTCATCGCTCTCCTGGTCTATCTGAAAGTTCCGGGCATGATCGCCCGTTCGCTTGACGAGCGGTCGGCCAAGATCGCCAAGGAACTCGACGAGGCCCGCAAGCTGCGCGAGGAAGCTGCCAAGCTCCTCGAGGAATTCAAGCAGAAGCAGGTGAGCGCCGAGGCGGACGCCAAGGCCATCGTTGCTCAGGCCAAGACCGAGGCTGAGGAATATGCTGCAGAGGCCCGCCGCAAGCTGGGCGAAGCCCTCGATCGCCGCACCCGTCAGGCCGAGCAGAAGATCGCCCAGGCCGAGGCGTCTGCGGTGAAGGATGTGCGCAACGCCACGACCGAGCTCGCCATCGCGGCGGCTGGCCGGCTGATCGCCGAAACCTCCAAGGGCCCCAAGGGCGCGGAGATGATTGCCTCCTCCATCGAGGCGGTGAAGAACCGGCTGAACTGAGATTGGTCTCAGACCAACGCATTGAGGGCCCGGCCATTGCGCCGGGCCTTTTTCATGTCTGCCGCACTCTACTTGCGGCGCAGATGGTGCGGCTTCAGTTCCTGGAGATTGTTGCGGATATAGACCAGGACGCTGCGGCGCTTCTCGCTGCCACGGCTGACACCAGGCTCCTCGCCGGAAGACCCGCTGAAGAAGTCCGGCATGATCTCCACGATGTGCGCGTAGATGTTGCGCCAGGTTTGCTTCACCGCATTGGGCGAGACCGACAAGGCTTCGGCCAGCGTGTTGTCGGTCAGTCCCTTGAGCGCCAGGGACAGGAAGCGCTGCTCGCGCGGCGTGAAGCGGAACACCGGTGCGACATAGGTCATGACGACGGATGCCGCGCTGCTGGCGGGAATCGCCGGCAACTCATCATGTGAGATGGCGAACAGGCAGCGGTTCGGCGAACGCCCCGGCGGCGAGACGATGTCGTTGGCGTTTTCATCGAGCCGGTGACGGGAAACCGTCTTGAGACCGCTGCCCTCTACGAGCAGCTCGAACTCCTCGGCCGCCTCGGTCATGATCGTGCGCACCTTGAACCCGCGCAGCAGCTCGAGATATGCGCTGTAGATCAGGTTCAAAACTTCGCGGTGAGCCTGGGGCGACGGGTCGGACGTGCCGACGGCCATCTCCATGACGACGAGTTCCAGCCCGTCGCCAAGATTGCCGGCGGCCTGGCCCCGCCTATCGAGCAGCAAGGGCTTGCCATCGGTGATAGAACCGTAGACCTGACTGGCCAGAAGGGGTGTCGGCGTGGCCCGGTAGGCGCGGGCAAATGCCGGCTCCAGAAATCCGGAGAATGTCACGCCGACCATGGGGTGTGGCCCGGCGGCGCTGCCATTGGCCTGCTCCACCGCCACGCCGATGATGCGCTGACCGGCAACCAGATCTTCCAGGATCTGCTCGAGTTGCTGATCCACATACTGATGCAGCACCGTGAATCGCCTGATGATCCGGGCCATGGCCGGCCCGTCTCCCGGCACAATCTCCCGCATCACGAGTCGTTGCTGCGTCACCCGTTCCCCCGTTCACTCAAACTTCCGTTGCGGCAATATCGGTGCGCCGCATTCCTGTGGATTCTCCCTGCATTTCCAGCAGGTTGACCATTACATACCATTTTAGGTGATATTGGATAGCAAAAGCCACGGTTAGGTTTACGACTCAGGGCTCATCGCCCACGCGATTTCGCGGCGAGATGATGGGTCGGTCGGTTGTTTCAAGCCCCCTCTCGAATGGCTGACCGCACCCGGCATAGAAGAAAAGGCCCCGAAAAGGGCCTTTTCTTCGTCCGGTCCGGGTAGATGCGAAGATCAGCCTATTCCGCCGCTTCCATATAGTTTGCCATGGGCGGACACGTGCACACCAGGTTACGGTCGCCGAAGACGTTGTCGACACGGCCCACGGGCGGCCAATACTTGTCGTTCGGATAACCCTTCAGCGGGAAGAAGGCCTTTTCCTTGGTGTAGGGATGCTTCCATTCGCCCAGCAGCAGGCGGTGGGTGTGCGGCGCGTTCTTCAGCACGTTATCGAGCTTGTCGGCCTTGCCCTCCTCGACCTCGGCGATTTCCTTGCGGATTTCGATCATGGCGTCGCAGAAGCGGTCGAGTTCGCGCTGGGACTCCGATTCCGTTGGCTCGATCATCAGCGTATCTGGCACCGGGAACGACATGGTGGGCGCATGGAACCCATAATCCACCAGGCGCTTGGCCACGTCTTCGACGGAAAGCCCCGTGCGCTCCTTGAGCCAGCGCAGATCGATGATGCACTCATGCGCCACGAAGCCGCCGGGGCCCTTGTAGAGCACCGGGAAATGCGGATCGAGGCGCCTGGCGATGTAGTTGGCGCCGAGGATCGCCATGATCGTCGCGCGCCTGAGGCCCTCTCCCCCCATCATGGCGATGTAGGTCCAGGAGATCGGCAGGATCGAGGCCGAACCCCAGGGTGCAGCCGACACCATGCCTTTCGACTGGTCGCGGCCCGCCGCCGGGTTGACGCCGTTAATGACATTGTGACCGGGCAGGAAGGGGGCCAGATGCGCCTTGACGCCGATTGGGCCCATGCCGGGTCCGCCGCCGCCATGTGGGATGCAGAAGGTCTTGTGGAGGTTCATGTGGCAGACGTCGGCGCCGAGTTCCGCCGGGCGCACCAGGCCCACCTGCGCGTTGAGGTTGGCGCCGTCAAGGTAGACCTGGCCGCCATGATCATGGACGATCTGGCAGATGTCCTTGATCGCCACCTCGAACACGCCGTGGGTCGAGGGATAGGTGACCATGAGCGCTGCGAGGTTGGCCTCATTCGCCTTCGCCTTCTTGCGGAGATCGTCGACATCGACGTTGCCATTGCTGTCGCAGGCAACGACGACGACCCGCATGCCAGCCATCACGGCCGAGGCCGGGTTGGTGCCATGGGCCGAGATCGGGATCAGGCAGATGTCGCGTTCAGGCTGGCCGCGCGCTGTGTGATAGCCGCGGATGGCCAGAAGTCCCGAATACTCACCCTGGCTTCCGGCATTGGGTTGCAGCGAGACGGCATCGAAGCCGGTGATCTCGGAGAGCATCTGCTCCAGTTCCTCGAACAGCTGGCTGTAGCCTTGCGCCTGTTCCAGCGGCGCGAAGGGGTGCAGCATGGCGAAGCTCCGCCAGGTCACGGGAATCATTTCCGTGGTGGCATTGAGCTTCATGGTGCAGGAGCCGAGCGGGATCATCGACTGGTCGAGCGCCACGTCCTTCACCTGCAGGTGGCGGAGATACCTCAGCATCTCGGTTTCCGAGTGGTACATCGAGAATACCGGATGGGTGAGATAGCTCGACGTGCGGCGGAGGTCTGTTGGGATCACGTCCTTCAGCCCGCGGTCGACCTCGTCGATCGAAATGTGATCCAGCGCGTCGGTCCTGAACACGGTCAGCAGCTTTTCGAGTTCCTGCCGCCTTGTCGACTGGTCGAAGGAAATGCCGAGGTGATCGGCGTCGACAAAGCGCAGGTTGATGCGCTTCTCCTTGGCTTTGGCCCACAGTGAATGGGCGCGGCCAGGGGCCAGGATCGTCACCGTATCGAAGAAGCTCCGGGTCTTCACCTGATAGCCGAAGGTCTTGACGGCGGCAGCGAAGATTTCGGCCATGCGGTGGGTCCGCTCGGCCGTCTTGCGGATGCCTTTCGGCCCATTGTAGACGGCGAACATGGAGGCGATGACGGCGAGCAGCACCTGAGCCGTACAGATGTTGCTGGTCGCCTTTTCGCGGCGGATATGCTGCTCGCGGGTCTGCAGCGCCATGCGCAGTGCCCGGTGTCCTTCCGAATCCACAGAGACACCGATGACGCGGCCCGGCATGGCGCGCTTGTAGTCGTCTTTCGTGGCGAAGAACGCCGCGTGCGGGCCGCCATAGCCCATCGGCACGCCGAAGCGCTGGGCCGAGCCGATTGCGATGTCGGCGCCCAGTTCGCCGGGCGGCGTGAGGATCGCCAGCGCCAACAGGTCGGTGGCCATGACGGCCAGCGCGCCGGCGCCATGGAGACTATCGATCACCTTCCGGTAGTCGCGCACTTCGCCCGAAGAACCGGGATAGGACAGCAGTGCCGCAAAAACCTCATCCGGCTTCAGATCCTTCACGGGATCGCCGATCACCACCTCATAACCAAAGGCATGGGCGCGGGTTTCGATGACGCCGATGGTCTGCGGATGGGTGTCGGCATCGACGAAGAAGGCGTTGGCCTTGGTCTTCACCACGCGCCTGGCCATGGCCATGGCCTCGGCGGCGGCGGTGCCCTCGTCCAGCAGCGAGGCATTGGCGATCTCGAGGCCGGTCAGGTCGATCACCATCTGCTGATAGTTGAGCAGCGCCTCGAGGCGGCCCTGGCTCACCTCGGCCTGATAGGGCGTATAGGCGGTGTACCAGCCGGGGTTCTCCAGGATATTGCGGAGGATCACCTTGGGTGTCACGGTGCCGTAGTAGCCCATGCCGATCATCGAAGTGAAGACCTCGTTGCGCTCGGCCATCTGGCGGAGATAGGACAGCGCTGTCCGTTCCGGCATCGCCTTCTTGAGATCGAGCGGCCGCTTGGTGCGGATTGCCGGCGGCACCACCTTCTCGATGAAGTCTTCCAGAGAAGTCGCACCCACGGCACGCAGCATCTCGACGGTCTGCACGTCATCGGGGCCAATATGGCGCGGAATGAAATTTGCGCCGGGTTCAAGCTCGGCGAAGGAGGAACGGGTCCGCATGGTGCTTCAGCCTCAGGCCGTGAACTTGTCGTAGGCAGCCTTGTCCATCAGGCCATCGAGCTCCGATGGATCGGACAATTTCACCTTCATGAACCAGGCGCCGCCCTCGGCATCGCGGTTCACCATGGCGGGATCGCCTTCGAGTTCGCTGTTGACCTCGACCACCTCGCCCGAGACCGGCACATAGACCTCGCTGGCGGCCTTGACGCTCTCCACCACGGCGCCCTCCGAGTCCTTCTCGACCTTCTTGCCGACGGCGGGGAGCTCGACGAAGACGACGTCGCCCAACTGTTCCTGGGCGTGGTTGGTGATGCCGATGGTGGCGATGTCGCCATCGACCTTCACCCATTCATGGTCCTTGCTGTACTTGACGGTCATATGTGGCTCCTCAGCGTTTGAATCGGTTGGGGACAAAGGGAAGTTTGACGATTTCAGCCGGCATCGGCTTGTCGCGGACGATCAGCTGGATTTTTGTTCCGGGTGCGGATGATTGTGTCTCGACATAGCCCATGGCAACGGGACCACCCACCGTCGGTCCGAAGCCGCCGGAGGTGACAGAGCCGATCTCGCGTCCGCCCACGCCGGTGATGATGGTGCCATCGCGGGCCGGGGCGCGGCCTTCCGGTTTTATGCCGACGCGCTTGCGGCTTGGCCCTTCGGCCAGCTCCTTCTGCACGCGGGCGGCGCCGATGAAGCCGCCCTCGGCGCGGCGGCGCTTCGAAATCGACCACATCAGATCGGCCTCGACTGGCGAAATCGTCTCGTCCAGTTCATGGCCATAGAGGCAGAGGCCGCCTTCGAGGCGGAGCGAATCGCGCGCACCGAGCCCCACGGGCTTCACCAGCGGGTCGCTCAGCAGCAGATTCCACAGCTTGACGGCGTCGTTGTTCGATACCGATATTTCAAATCCGTCCTCGCCCGTATAGCCCGAACGCGACACCTGGGCGCGGATGCCGGACAGTTCGGCATCGGCGTAATGCATGAATTTCAGGGTCTGGAGTTGCGGCGCGTGCTTGGCGATCACCTCCTCTGCCTTCGGCCCCTGCAGGGCCACGAGCGACAGGCCGTCGAGGGTGCGGAGGCTGACACCGCGCGGCAGATGGTTGCCGATCCAGCCGTAATCGTGATCCTTGCGGCCGGCATTGACGACGACATAGAGCATGCCGTCCTCGGCGTGGCGGGTGATCATCAGATCATCGAGTGTGCCGCCGTCTTCCGAGAGCAGCTGCGAATAGCGCTGCTGGTGGGGGCCAAGGCCCAGGATGTCGGCGGGGACGATCGTCTCCATCGCACGCGCCACGGTGTCGAAGTCCTGGCCAGTGATCATGCATTGGCCCATGTGCGAGACGTCGAACAGGCCGGCGTTCTCGCGGGTCCAGTTGTGCTCGGTCAGGATGCCGGTGGGGTATTGCACCGGCATCTCATAGCCGGCGAACGGCACCATGCGGGCGCCGAACTTCACGTGCTCGTCGTAAAGGGCCGTTCTCTTGTTGGCGCTGTCGCTCATCAAAGTCTCCAAAAGGGTTGCATGATCCGGCGCGATGCCAGACCTGCCCCCTCTGTACGAGACCTGAGAGATTTCGCAGCCGTCACGCGCACGGACTGCTTGGCTCCTTCGGTGAGCGGACCCTGTCGCAAAGCCCGCTGCTCTCCAGAGTTTCGAACGCCTCGCGGTCCATTTGCCTGAGAGTTTCCGGGGCGGTTGCTCCTTCGGCGCCGGATCGAACCGGTCTCTCCCGCACAAGGCGTCGTGCTGAATTGACGGGCAGGTTAGGACGATGGGAGGGGAAGTCAAGGGATGGCGGATGCGCGGAATTCTGCTAGGTGATCTGCCGAAACGCGGAGGCCGCCATGGCCGAACACGAGCCAATTTCGTTTGACGAAGCCAGTCGTCTCCATGACGAAGGCCGCTTGGAAGAATCCTTTGCAATGTTTCTCAAGCTCGCAGAAGCCGGCGATGCTTCAGCGTGCGGCATGGTCGCCACGATGTATTTCGACGGCGAAGGCGTTGCATTCGATTTCGATGAATCGGTGAAGTGGGACTTGCGCGCGATCGAACTCGGTGACACCACCTCCCTTTCAAACCTCGCGATCAGCTATCGCAACACCGGCAATGCCCGCGAGGCCCGCAAGTGGTTCGAGAAGGCCGTGGCAACAGGCGACGGAGAGGCAGCGCTCGATCTCGCCAAGCTCTTGCACGTCAGCGATTTTGAAATCGACAATGTCCGGCGTCTGTTGAAGATGGCCGTTGAGAGTGATCACATGACACCGGCCGGACTCGAAGAGGCGGAGGCAATGCTGGCCGCACTCGACACGGAGCGGACAAAATCGGGTTCGTGACGACGTGCCCTCATCCCCCTATCGGGACCTTCTCCCATAGCGTTGCCACGGGAGAAGGCGGAGGCGGCTAGTGCCTTCTCCCGTCCGCAGGATGGGAGAAGGTGGCCGAAGGGCGGATGAGGGCTCTTGCTTGACATCCGCCCCCTATCCTCACATCTACCCCACATGACCAAGCCACCGCTCACCATTCTGCTCGCCGCGCCACGCGGGTTCTGCGCGGGCGTGGTGCGGGCCATCGACATCGTCGAACGCGCCCTGGCGATCTATGGGGCGC
>CAZECZ010000019.1:0-42999 GCA_964510815.1 uncultured Aestuariivirga sp. | reverse complement strand
GTGGCATTGACGGCGACGAGATTGCCGTTGGTGGCGCGCATCGCGGCATCCATGGCATAGCGGGCCCCCAAGGCCTCGCCGCAGCCCTGGCAGGCGCGATGGCCCGAAGTCAGCGAATTGGCCCGCGCGATGCTGGCCTGCACATTGCGGTTGGCCTCGTCGACCAGCCGGTTGCCGACGGTCAGCGTGCCCTTCTGGTAGAACTTGAGCTTCTGCACCTCGTTCATCGCGATGCCTCCTCGCGGGACGCGGCTTTCTCCGCGCGCTCGCGCTCCATGATCTTGAGAATATTCTCCGCAGCCGGGCCGGAGCGCCGGGCCTTGCCGCGACGGTGCAGCTCGCGCGCCACGACGCGCTCGTTGAGATCGAGGAAGCGCGGCCCGCTCCACGGCTGGACCATCGCATCGCGGAATATCTTGTGCAGCGAGACCTTGGTGATCGGCCTGCCGCCCAGCCCGGCGATCACCGAATGCATTTGCGGCGGGTCGGGCAGATCACGCAGCGCGATGGAGATATTCGAGGCCAGAGGTCCGCCCATGCCGGCATCGAGGCCGCGGTCGACCACGACCACATGCTTGGCGCGGCCCAGCGCTTCCTGAAGGGCGCGGCGCGGCAGCGGCCGGAAGGCGACCAGCGTCACCACGCCGATGTTGACGCCGTCGTCGCGCATCTCGTCGACGACATCCTTGATGGTGCCGTTGACCGAGCCCAGTGCGACCACGATGATCTCGGCGTCGTCGCAGCGGTATGGCCGCAGCAGCCCGCCGGACTCGCGGCCGAAGAGCTTGCGGAATTCGGCAGACAGGTCCTCGATCAGCTTCAGCGCGGAATGCTGCTTGAAGTATTGGAGATAGCGCACCTCGGTAAAGGCATCGGGTCCCACCATGGCGCCGATGGAAATCGGATCGGCAGGGTCCAGCACCTGTTCGGGCTCGTAAGGAGGGAGATAGGCATCGACCGTCGCCTGGTCTGGGATATCGAGCCGCTCCACCGCATGGGTGAGGATGAAGCCGTCAACGCAGACCATGCACGGCACCGACAATTCTTCCGCGAGTCTGAACGCGATGATGTGCAGGTCGATGGCCTCCTGGTTGGTCTCGGCGAAGAGTTGCAGCCAGCCGGATTCGCGTAACGCCATGGCATCCGAGTGATCGTTCCAGATGTTGATGGGCGCACCGATGGCGCGGTTGCCGAGCGTCATGACGATGGGCAGGCCGAGCCCCGCGGCGTTGTAGACGGCCTCTGCCATGAACAGCAGGCCCTGGCTGGCAGTCGCCGTATAGGCGCGGGCCCCTCCCGCCGAGGCGCCGATGGCCACGGACAGCGCGGCGAACTCGCTTTCGACATTGATGAACTCACAGTTCTGCAAGTCATGAGTGCGCACCAGTTCGCCCAGCCCCTCGACGATGTGGGTCTGCGGCGTGATCGGATAGGCGCACACGACCTGCGGACGGCACAGCGCAATCGCCTTGGCCATCGCCTTTGAGCCTTCGATCTGCGCGAGCATGGCGCTTCTCCTTCAGTGCTTCAATTTGGCGGCGACCATGTCGTGGGCCTCGCTTGCCGCCTTGACATTGGCTTCGCCGACCTTGCCCGGAAAGGCGCGCCGGATCGCTTCGTGGACGGACGCGAGGCTGATGAGATCGGACAACGCCGTGAAGGCGCCGAGCAGGCTGGTGTTGGGGGCGGGCCTGCCGATGTGTTTGAGCGCCAGCTCGGTCGCCGTCACCGAATGGGCGTGGCCATCAGGCAGCTTCGCCGCCACGTCGCCAAGGCCGATTTCGGCCAGATGCCGGCTGCTGTTCACCAGCAGGAAGCCATCGGGCTTCAGCCCCTCCAGCACGTCGATGGCCTTGAACAGGGTGGCATCCTGCACGATCAGCGCATCGGGTTTCTGCACCGGTTCACGCAGCCGGATGTCGTGGTCTGACAGGCGGCAGAAGGCGACGACGGGCGCGCCCATGCGCTCCGAGCCGAAGCTCGGGAAGGCCTGCGCGTGCCGTCCCTCGAGAAAGGCCGCCACCGACAGCAGTTCAGCCGCCGTCACAACGCCCTGCCCGCCACGTCCGTGGATCCTGATTTCGAACATCGAAGCCTCGCCACATCGGTCCCGGGCGAATAGAAACGGAAATTGGCCGCGAGGGACTTGTCCTAGATCAATTCCGGGTGGTCAAATGATGTTGGCGCCCACCTTGGCCAAAGCCATGCGAAGAGTAGATATGGGGACGTCCGGATCAGGTTCCGGCGATGTGGGCCACGATTCGGCGGCGATGAGGAACGGTCCGGTGTTCGAACAGATAGATGCCCTGCCAGGTGCCGAGCACCATGGCGCCACCTGCCACTGGAATGGATAGCGATGTCGCTGTCAGCGCCGTCTTGATATGGGCCGCCATGTCGTCCGGCCCCTCCAGCGTGTGGATGAAGGCCGGATCGCCATCGGGCACCAGCCGCTTCATGAAGACTTCAAGGTCGTGGCGCACATCGGGGTCGGCATTCTCGTTGATGAGCAGCGAGCACGACGTGTGTCGGCAGAACAGCGTGACAAGCCCTGTCGAAATTCCCGCCTCCTGCACCGCCGCCGCCACCTCTTCGGTCATCTCATGGAGCCTCTGGCCGCGGGTCTCGACTGCAATCTCGGATTGATGTTGCCGCATCCTGCGAATGATGGCCCTCAGTGAACGGCCGCGAACATGATCATCTCCTCGGTGGCCTCGACCGGTGAAATTTCCTCCACCACGCGCCCCTGACGGCAGACGAGAATACGGTCCGAGAGATTCATGACCTCCGGCAGATAGGAGGAAATGACCACGACGGCGAGCCCATCGTCGGCAAGCTGGTTGATGAAGCGATGGATCTCGGCGATGGCCCCGACGTCGACACCGCGCGTCGGCTCGTCGAAGATCACCAGCCGCGGCCGCTGTGCCAGCCCCTTGCCGATCACCACCTTCTGCTGGTTGCCGCCGGAGAGCTCCACCACGCGCGCATTGTCGTTGATGGCTTTCACATCAAGGCGCTTCGACCAGCCGGCAGCGATCTCGTGCATCTCCGCGTAGCTCACGACCTTCGATGTCGTGAGGCCAGCCGCCAGCGCACCGGAGTAGAAGTTCTCGGCGATCGACATGGTCTCGAAGAATCCTTCAAGTTTGCGGTCCTCAGTCACGTAGATGATGCCGTCGCGCACTGCATGAACCGGGACGACGTAGCGGACCGGTTTTCCCTCGAACACCACCTCGCCACCCCGCAGGAAGTCGCGTTTGTAGATGCCGGAGATGATCTTGAACGTCTCGGTGCGGCCCGATCCCACCAACCCGAAGATGCCGGTGATCTGGCCTTCGAAAATCGAGAATGAATTGTTGCGCACCATGCTGCCCATCGACACGTCGCGCACCGACAGGATTTGCTTGCCGCGCTTTCGAAGGTCCGATGCCGTGCGTCTCCGATTATAGATCTCGCCTGACAACGTGCGGCCCACCATGGCGCGCACCACGGCGTCACGGTCGAACTCCGCGGCCGGCCCGCTCTCGACCAGTTCACCGTCGCGCAGGATGGTGATCCGGTCGGCGTGATTGAGTGCCTCCTCCAGCGCATGGCTGATGAACACGATCGACACACCGGATTTCTGCAGCCGCCGCATCAACGCGAAGAAATGGCGCTTCTCCTCCGGCGTCAGTGTCGCCGTCGGCTCGTCGAAGATGATGACGTCGGCCTTGTGATGTACGGCGCGGGCAATTTCCACCATCTGCCGCTTGGCAGCGCCCAGCGTTGCCACCGTCGCCGTCGGATCGACTGTGAAATTCAGCGACTGGAGAAACTGCTGCGCCGCGATATAGATGCCGCGCAGCCGGTTCAGGAATTTTTCCTCTCCCAGATAGATGTTCTGGGCGACAGTCAGGGACGGCACCAGGCTCGTTTCCTGGAACACCATCGCAATCCCGTTCTGCAGGGCCTCGAAGGGAGACTCGAAGGAGACAGTCTTGCCGTTGTGCAGCATCTCGCCTGATGTCGCCTCGACGACACCGGCCATGATCTTGGTCAGGGTCGACTTGCCGGCCCCGTTCTCGCCCAGCAGCGCGTGGATCTCGCCCTTCCTCAGTGTGAAATCGACGTTCTTCACGGCAGGCACGCCGCGATAGCTTTTCGTCACATTCTTCATCTCGATGACGGGCTGCATCACGAGGTTCCTTCGGCCGCGGCGATTCGGATGATGTGGTTGCCCCCCTTCGATGTGGCGATGATCGCGCCCTCATGTGCGATGGCCGACGTCATGCCGTGGAAGCGGCCATTGGCGCGGCTGTGATAACTCGCGATGGGCTGGAAGCTCCGGTCAAGCCGCGCCACCAGCCCGTAGGACCGGGACGGTGACCACGGCTTGAAGACGCCCATCGACACCACGCCGCCATTCTGCAGCGGTTCGAGGAAGCTGCTCGCGGGCGACAGCGACGGCGCGATCCAGTATTGGCTGTCCATCTCCCGCATCATGTCGAGCCGGTAGGCATCTTCCTGCAGCACGAACTCGACCAGCCGGTTGAGCGGCGCAAACAGGCAGAGCAGATAGCCATCCTCGGCCGGCGTTATGCGGGAGGGATAGGCCGGAAGCCGCGGCAGGACGTCCACCGCCCGGCCGCCAGCCATCGGAATGGCGACCAGCCGGTGACGCCAACTCTCGCTCACCACGATACGGCTGTTCGCCTCATCGATGGCCAGGCCATTGGCAAAGCCGAAGCCGCCGGCGAGCTTGGTGCGCTTGCCGCTGGCGAGGTCGACACGCCACACCGAGCCTGCCCGGTTGCCATGCATGAGATCGCTTGTCCACTGGCTAGGCCTGACCTGGTCGGAACCGTTGCAGACGAAGAGTGCGCCGCCGTGGATCGCCAGCGCCGTCGGACAGGTGAAGCCGTCGATCTCTCTGCCGTCCACCGTGACAGTCCCGTCATCCAGGGCCACTGCGAGCTTGCCATCATCGCTCACAGCCAGTGCCGTGATATCCGCGCCATAGGACGCCACCACCGTCTTTGGTGCGATGTGGCGGATTTCGGGACCGCTCGAATAGAGCAGGTCGTCGCCGCGTCGCACGATGTTATCGGGCGCCAGCGCCGCCACCACGACCTCCGCCTCGTCCAGCGCTGTGTTTGGCTTCAAGGCGCCGTCCATCGGCGGGATGGTCACCGCCTTGCCGCGGAACAGGTCGAGGATCGGATCAAGGAACGTCATGCCTTCGGCCCCCAGTAGGAGGTCATTCCCGTCCACTCCGGATCGGCATTTTCAAGCTTGTAGCGGCCGATGCGGTTGTTCAGGATGCCGCCGACGAAGAGATAGCCCTTGTGCTCGCGCATCGACGTCACCATCGGATGGCTGACCGCGGTCATGTCGCCCAGCGTCTCGACGATCGATCCGTCTTCGGCGAATTTCACCACGCCGCCTGTATTGATATTGGGGAACAGCCACTCGTCCTGCGGCAGCCGGCGCGTCATCCGCTTGCGAAAGCCCGGATGGCGGAGCGCAAGGTCGAAGCTGGGTGTGCGCATGCCGAGCCACGCCATCCAGTAGTTGCCATCCGAGGCGCGGTTGATGTTGTCGGGATAGCCCGGCATATCCTTGATCACGCATTCGGCGGTACCGGCCTTCGGCCCCTCGATCCAGTAGCGGTGCACCCGGCAGGCCCAGCTTTCGGCGAAGAACAGCGACTTGCCGTCGTGCGCCATGCACACGCCATTGGCGTAGCGGTAGTTGTCGAGCAACGTCTTGGTCTCGCCGGTCTTGGGATCGAACACCAGCAGCCGGCCCGTCGGCCGTCCCTCGATCGAGTCGATGGCCCACTCGTGCGCATCGTAGCGGGTCGTCGAGTCGGTGAAATAGATTTTGCCATCCGGTGCGATGTCGAGATCGTTGGGATCGCGCAATCTGGCATCGTCGACGATCGACGAATAGGAACGGCTGGTTTCGGCCGACAGCTGCTTTACTTCGCCCTCGGGCGAGATGGAATAGAGTCCCATGGCGCCGACGCAGGACAGCACGTTGCCCTCCCGGTCGATGGCAAGCCCCAGCGGGAACCCTCCGGTATGCGCAAAGACCTCCCAGCGCTTGTAGTCGGGCGCGAAGAACCGCACGATCTCGCCATGGCGCGTGCCGCAATAGAGATGATCGTCGCGGTCGAGGACCACGTCCTCTGGTCCCTCGAGTTCCCCCAGCCCGATGTATTCAGTCTTCGATATCCTGTTGTTGAGCGCGTAAGGACTGCCGCTGTCGGGCTCTGCGGACTGGGTCTCGCCCATGCGGTGGTAGATTGGCGCCACATAGACTTCGTTCAGCACCTTGTCGCGGTTCTTCAGCCAGCGGATATCGAGGATCACCGCCACCGCCAGCATGATGCCCAGCACCATCTGGTTGGTGCCTGTGCCATACCCCAGCCGGATCAGACCGTTGTTCATCACCAGCACGATGATGGCGCCCATGACCGCCTTGGCGATGGAGCCGCGCCCGCCGCCCAGCGAATTGCCGCCCACGACGGCGGCCGTGATCGCGAGGATTTCGAGGTTGAGCCCGGTGCCGGGGCCTGCGCCGCTCAACCGGCAGGCAATCAGGAAGCCGGCGAACCCGGCACATACGCCAGAAATGACATAGGAGACGAAGACCGTCTGGCGCACCTTGATGCCGGAATTATGCGCCGACCGCCGTGATCCGCCGACCGCCAGGATGTGCCATCCCGGCCTGGACCGTGTCAGCGCCACATGCGCCACGATCGCCAGCACGGTCGCCGAAATCACCGGCACCGAGAAGCCGGAGATCGACCCATCGCCGATGAAATCCCACACCTCCGACGACGCCGACGACAGCTGGATCTTGGAGCCGAAATTGACCACCAGAATGTCATAGACGGCACGGCCGATCACCAGTGTCACCAGCGTGGTGAGGAAGGCCCTGAGCCGCAGGTAGCCGATGAGATAGCCGTTGACCGCCCCGAAGGCTGCTCCCGTGGCGATGGCCGCGAGAAACGCGACCCAGGTCGGCAGCTCGAAGATGAAAAAGACCGAGACGGCAGCAAAGGCACCGAGTGCGAAGATGGAACTTACCGCCAGGTCGATGCCGCCTGCCAGCATGACCACGGTCAGGCCGATGACGACAATGACGAACTCGCCCAGCTGGCGTGTCGAGTCCAGCAGGGAGTAGAACTTGAAGAAGCCAGGGATGGCCGTGCCGAAGACAGCGACCGTCGCGACCAGCGCCAGAAAGGGGATCGCATTGTCGGCCCAGCGCTTGCTGAGGATTTCACCGATGATGTGATCGGGAATGAGATTATAGCGCCAGCGCTGGAGGGTCTCGCGGGAGGGCATGTCTTTGCTCTGAAATCCCCCCGTGGCCGGGTGGGCCCCGGCCACGGAGAAAGATGTGTCTTATTCGGCTGCGGCCTGCAGTGCCTTGAGATTCCAGCAGCTGCGCGGTGTCATGTTCTCCTTGGTGACCGTGGAGAGCAGCGAATAGATATAGGGCGAGGCCGTGCCCGGCGGCTGGCCGCTCTGCAGCAGGTACTTGATGATCGCCACCATAGCCTCGCTCTCGTTGTAGAGCTCGGTCGAGACCACCGCGTCGAAAGTGCCGTTCTCGATGTTGGCGCAGGTCGCGGTCTCCTCGCCGCCGCCGGTCGTCACCAGATAGATCTGGTCTTGCTTGCCGGCATCGCGGATGGCCGCCGCAGCGCCGGTGGCATCACCGTCCCAGAAATCAATGATGCCGCAGATGTCCGGGTTCTGCTGCAGCATGGTCGCGGTCACGTTCCGTGATGTGGTCGGGTCCCAGTTGGAATCGGGCTTCGCCACCACCTGGAAGTCCGGATGCTTCTCCAGCACCTGCATGATGCCGGCATACTGATAGAGGCTTGTGGCATTCACCTGATCGCCCTGCACCAGGCCGATCTTCTTGGACGAGCCCTCGCCGCAACCCTTGACCACGGCCTCGGCTTCCATCTGTCCCAGCCGGTTCCAGTCGCCACCCACATAGGCGTCAGCCTTGAAATTCGCCGGGTTATCGACCAGCACCACATAGATGCCTTCGCTCTGTGCCCGCTTCATCAGCTTCGAATAGGAGTTCAGGTCGGGTGACATGACGACCAGCACATCCGGCTTGGCCTCGGAGGCGATGGCATCGGTGATGGCTTGCGCACCGGCCTCCACGCTCCAGTTTGGATCGCGCGTCTCGAAGGTGCCGCCGAAGCCTTCCACTTCGCGCTTGAGGATCGCCGCCCAGCCTTGTGCCAGGTCGAAGCCCATGGCCATCGGCACCAGCATCACGCGCTTGCCCTTCATCGCCGCCTCATAGGCGGCCGGCCCCGGATCGCCCTCGGCCATCGCCGGAATGGCGGGCATCGCCGTCGCCACCACTGCGGTCATCACCGCAGCCGTAAGGAATTTCTTCAGCATCTCAGTTTTCTCCCTGTGCTCGTTAGATATCGCCTTGCTGGGCCGTCTGTTCATCGCGCGGATTGAGCAGGCTGTCGATGATGATGGCGATCAGAAGGATGGTGGCCTTGATGAGATTTTGATAGATGTGCGGAATGTCGATGATGGTCATGGCATTGAGCATGATGCCGATCAGCAGCGCGCCGCCGATGACGTTGCGCATGCCGCCCTTGCCGCCTGACAAGCCGATCCCGCCGATCACCACCACGAGGATGATGTCGTAGAGCAGCGTCGAGTTCACCACGCGGGTATTCATGCTCAAGAGACTCGAGGCGCTGAGCAGGCCGGCGGCCAGTGCAACCAGCGCCGAGATCACGTAGCGGAGCACGGTCATCGGTCGCACCGGAATGCCGATGTTGCGCGCCGCCAGCAGATTGTCGCCCATGTAATAGACGTAGCGCCCCCACTTGGTGTAGCGCAGGAACAGATAGGCCGCGAAACTGGCGCCCGCGAAGATGAAGACCTCCGCCGGAATGTCGAAGAAGCGCACCCGGTTCAGCTGTTCCAGCCAGTGGCCCGCAGGCACCGGCACCGCGTCCTGTCCGATCAGCTGCGAACGCACGATGCCGAACACGAAAGAGCCGCTGGCCAGTGTCGCGAAGATGGCGGGCACATCGGCATAGGCGATGAGATAGCCGTTCACCAGCCCGATGCCGATGACGCCAGCCAGTGTGATGGCGAGGGCGGCCCCATCGCTCCAGCCGTCGTTGAGCATCTGCAGATACCACGCTGCCGACATCGCCATGATGGCGACCGCCGCAAGGTCAATGCCGCGCCCGATGATGACGATGGCCATGCCCACGGCCAGAAGGCCGAGCACCGACACGCTGCGCACGATGGTGATCAGGTTGCCGGGGTCGAGAAATCCGGGCAGCGCGACGGCCGATACCGCGAACAACAGCACGGCCAGCGCCAGAACGATTCGTTCCTGGCTCCAAACCCCGTGGACGCTTGCTCCCGCCATTCCGGCCAGCCCCGCAATTCTTGTTTTCCTCGAAGCTTGCCGTAGCCCCGTGGACCCGTCAAGGGCGGCGCCCCGCCGCGCCCCATGTCATTTCATGTCGAAAACCGGATCGACCGGTACCTGCAGTCCTGTCACCAGCTGGTTGGTGCGTCCCGCTGTCGAGACCACGCGCAGGAGATCGGCATGCATCTCGTCCGTCATGCCCTTGGCCTTGGCCGCCGCCGTGTGGGAATGAGTGCAATAGCTGCAGGCATTGGTGACGGAGACGGCGATGTAGATCATTTCCTTGGTCAGCGGATCGAGGGCCGAAGGCTCGGCCATCACCGACTTCACCGCCCCCCAGGTCTCTTCCAGAAGCGGCGGATCGAAGGCCAGATAGATCCAGAAATTGTTGATGAAGTCCGATTTCCGCGTGGCGCGGATATCGTCGAAGACGGCCTTCACCCTGGGGTTCGACTCGGCATCTTCAAGGCGCTTGACCGTGGACATGTTCGTTGTGCTCCCTGTTGTGCGCTGTTGCGTTCGGTGGCGGAACTAGAGCCGCTGCCCCTTCTCCGCCCATTGCCAGTAAATCTCGCGGGCCCGCGGCGCCACCTTGCCTGCACCATATTCGACATCGTCGAACCTGGTGACCGGCGTCACCTTGGAAATGTTGCCCGACATGAACACTTCGTCCGCGCCGCGGAAATCATCCAGCGACAGCGTCCTCTCGACGACCTCGAAGCCATCATCCTTCAACAGCGCGATGATCCGCTGCCGCGTGATGCCGTTGAGGAAGGTGCCGTTGGGCACCGGCGTCATCACCGCGCCATCCTTCACCATGAACACGTTGGCCGTCGCCGTCTCTGCAACATTGCCGAGGGGATCGAGCACAAGTGCATTGTTGAAGCCCTTGCCCTGCGCCTCGCGCAGCATGCGCGCGTTGTTGGGATAGAGGCAGGCGGCCTTGGCATTGACCAGTGCCGAGGCCATCGTCGGCCGCGTGAACTGCGTGGTGGTGAGAGTCTGCGATGCGGTGGGCGGCGCCATCGGCAACTCCTCCAGGCACATGCAGAACACTGTCGTCTCCGGATTGGGCGGCACCACGCCCGGCCCGCTTCCCACCGACCAGTACATGGGCCGGATATAGATCGGCCGGTCCTTGCCCAGATGCGCCATGCCCTCGTGGGTGATGGCCGTCATCTCGGAAACGCTGAGCGTCGGCTTGAGCCCCATGACGATGGCGGAGTGATTGACGCGGGCGAGATGCAGATCGAGGTCAGGGACGAGGCCCTCGAAGGCCCGCGCCCCGTCGAACACCAGCGTGCCGAGCCACGTGGCATGGTCCGCCGCCTTCATCACCGGCAGGTCCCCCTCCTGCCACTTGCCGTCGAAATAGGTCCAGATATTCGTGCCGACTGCCAACGTGTTTCTCCCTGCCGTTTCTTGTTATGGAATGAGGACCATCGACCCCGTGGTCTTGCGCCCCTCAAGTTCTGCGTGGACCCTCGCCGCGTCCGCAAGCGGCGCCGTGTGGGTCTGGATCTTGATGTGCCCATCGCCGATCATGCCGAACAGTTCCGCCGCGGCCTGCTCCAGCCACGCCCGGTTCGAGGTGAAGTGGAACAGCACCGGCCGCGTCAGGTGGAATGAACCGGCCGCCAGATCGGAAATCTTGAAATCGGTGACCGGCCCCGAGGACTGACCGAAGTTGACCAGCGTGCCATGCAGCTTCAGGCACTTGAGCGACTTCACTACTGTGTCCTTGCCGACGGAGTCATAGACCACGTCAAAACCAGCGGGGCTGAGTTTTCGGGCCTCCTCGACGAAATCATGGGCGCGGTAGTCGATCATGTGCGCGTAGCCGTTGGCATGGGCCAGCGCGCATTTCTC
Source organism: uncultured Aestuariivirga sp. (assembly GCA_964510815.1). Taxonomy (GTDB): domain Bacteria; phylum Pseudomonadota; class Alphaproteobacteria; order Rhizobiales; family Aestuariivirgaceae; genus Aestuariivirga. Next base: position 31,710 of record CAZECZ010000019.1, on the reverse strand, counting down.
CGGTCCGCCCGCCGTGCCGATGGCCTCAGCACCAATTGCCTTGATCCATTGCCCGGCAATGAGGCCGACACCGCCCGCGGCCGCATGAAACAGCACCTGCTGGCCCGGCTGCAGCGCGAAGCTGTCCTTCAGAAGATAGCGTACCGTCAGGCCCTTGAGCATCACCGCCGCCGCGATCTCGTCCGAAATGCCGTCAGGAATAGACACCACATGCTGTGCCGCGATGTTGCGATGGGTCGCATACGCATTGTTGGGCAGCGTATAGGCCACACGGTCACCAGCCTTGATGCCCGCAACGCCCGGTCCCACGGCCGAGACGACGCCGGCCGCTTCCGATCCCGGAATGAGCTGGGCGGGATTGGGCCACGGGTAGAGGCCGGAGCGGAAATAGCAGTCGATGAAATTGACGCCGATGGCGCGGTGCTCCACCTGCACTTCGCCCGCGCCGGGTGCCGCCGGCTCGAAGGCGACGCGCTGCAGGACCGATGGCCCGCCGGGTGCTGTGGCGGCAATGGCATATGGAGATTTCGACATGTCGGATCCGTTCGATATTGGCGCCGGAGACTATTGCAGCCCCTCCGGCCCGTCGAGGATAAAACCCCTTCCCCGCCGCATGGCGGACATTTGGTCACGGCAACTCTGTTTGAACCCCGCCGATCCGTGTATCAGTCATGCCGCAACCGAATTGCCCCATACAGGAGACCCCGCCACCATGAGCCCCAGGGATGACGCCATTGGCCCCCGCCTCGCATTTGCGGAACGGATCGCCGTCGAGGCCGGCAAGCTTGGGCTGTCCTATTTCAGCCGCCTCGGCGAACTGACCGTCGTCTCCAAGGGCCACCAGGACATGGTATCCGAAGCCGACCGCGACCTCGAAACCTATTTGCGGGGCGAGATCGCAGCCGCCTTTCCCGATGACGGCATCCTCGGCGAGGAGCATGGGCTGAGCAAGGGCACCTCCGGCTATACTTGGGTGCTCGATCCCATCGATGGCACCGCCAATTTCGTCAACGGCATCCCGGCCTGGAGCGTCGTCGTCGCCTGCGTCACCGAAGCCGACACGGTGCTGGGCGTCATCCACGAGCCCAATTCGCATGAGACCTTCGCGGCCTCGCTCGGCGGTGGTGCCACCTTGAACGGCAAGCCGATGCGGGCGTCCGCCGCAACCCGATTGACCGAGGGCTCGGTCGGCACCGGGCTGTCGAACCGGGTCGACTGGCAGCCTATCGTCGCCTTCATCGCCGACCTGATGGCCAACGGCGGCGTCTTCTTCCGCAACGCGTCCGGCGCCATCATGCTGGCCTATGTCGCAAGCGGCAGGCTGCTCGGCTATGTCGAGCAACACATGAATGCATGGGACTGCGCCGCAGGCTTGCTCATGGTGCGTGAGGCAGGCGGGCGCGTCCACCGCATCGGCAGCGCTGAACTCTTGGAAAAGGGCAGCATGATCATCACCGGCGCCGCCGGCGTCCATGACGAGATCGACCGCATGGCCAGGGCCGCCTTCAGCCAGGCAGCAGCACCGGTCCTTCCGCCGCGAAGCTGACGGCGACCGGCCCGCCGACCTTGAGCCTCGGATCGCCGTCGAGAGCCTTGACGAAGAGCTCGCCCGCTGCCGTATCCACCCCATATTCCCAATGGCTGCCGACATAGACGGCCTTGCGGAGCGTGCCCGCAAAGACCGTCGCCGCATCGGCCGGCGCCAGCAGGATGCGGTTGGGCCGCACGGCAAGCTTGGCGGAACCAAGCCCCAGTCCGCGTGCCGGCAGCACGGTCTCGAGCTTTTCGATCCTCACCAGCGCTTTCCCCTCCGCCACATCGGCGATCTCGCAGGGGATGATGTTGGCTTCGCCGATGAAGTCGGCGACGAAGGCCGTGTCGGGCGCCTCGTAGAGTTCGCGCGGCGTGCCGGTCTGGGCGATCACCGCGTTGTTCATGACGATGATGCGGTCCGATACCGCGAGCGCTTCTTCCTGGTCATGGGTCACGTAGACGACGGTGAGCCCCAGCGATGTCTGGATGTCGCGGATTTCCTCGCGCACCCGTCGGCGAAGCTTGGCATCGAGATTGGACAGCGGCTCGTCGAACAGCAGCACCTGCGGCTCCAGCACCAGGGCGCGCGCCACCGCGACGCGCTGCTGCTGGCCGCCGGAAAGTTCTCCCGGCATGCGGCTGCCGTAGCCCTTGAGGCCGACCAGCGCCAGGCCGGCTTCGGTGCGCTCGCGGACCTCGTCCTTCGCGTGCCCGGAGAGCTTGAGGCCGTAGGCAACATTTTCCTGCACCGTCATGTGCGGGAACAGCGCGTAGGACTGGAACACCATGCTGACGTCGCGGTCGGTCGCCGGCAGCTTGGTCACGTCCCGGTCGCCGATCAGGATGCGGCCGCTGGTCGCCATCTCCAGCCCGGCGATCATCCGCAACATGGTGGTCTTGCCGCAGCCCGACGGCCCCAAAAGCGTCACCAGCGTGCCAGGCTCCACCTTCAGCGAGATGTCGTCCACCGCGCGGACGCTTCCGCCATAGACCTTGGAGACGTGGTCGAACGCCACCGATGCCGCATTGCTCTTGATCTTCATGCCTAACCGCCTGCCGCCCAGTTGGTGCGAGATTGATCGATCCGGCGTCCCAGCTGACGCCGGCCGACGAGGAGCTGGAACAGCCCGATGGCCACGAACATCACGAAGATCAGCACCGCCGAATACGCAATCGCGATGCCGTATTCATTGTTCTCGACCTTGCCGATGATGTAGCTCGTCGCCATGTCATAACGCGCGCTGACCAGGAAGATGACGGCGCTGATCGCCGTCATGGCGCGCACGAAGGAATAGACGAGCGCCGCGAGGATGGCGGGCCGAAGCAATGGCAGCACGATCTTGCGGAACGTCTGCCAACTGTTGGCTCCCAGCGTCAGCGACGCCTCGTCGAGGCTCTTGTCGAGCTGCGACATGGAGGCGACACCAGCCCGCACCCCCACTGGCATGTTGCGGAAGATGAAACTCAGGACGAGGATCAGCCCGGTGCCGGTCAGTTCGATCGGGGGCACATTGAAAGCGACGATATAGCTGACGCCGATCACGGTTCCCGGCACGGCGAAGCTCAGCATGGTCGTGAACTCGAAGGCATCCTTCCCGGCAAACCGCTGCCGCACCAGGAGATAGGCCGTGATCAGCCCGATGGCTGCGGTCAGCGGTGCCGAGATTGCCGAGATTTCCAGTGTCGTCCAGAAGCTGTCCCATGCCGCGCCCTTGAAGTGGAGGCCATGCTCCGTCCAGCCGATGCCGAAGGCGGCGGTATAGTGCTTGAAGGTGAGATTGTTCTTCAGCCCCCAGATCTCGATGAAGCTGCCATAGATAATGATGAAATAGATGACCAGCGTGAACAGGGTCCACAGCCCGGCGACGGCATAGAGAACAATCCTGAACCAGCGCGGCAGCAGCGGATGATGCCCGCTGTCGCCCTTGCCGGTGAGCGTCGTGTAGGATTTTCGTCCAAGCCAGAAGCGCTGCAGATAGAAGGCCACCAGCGTGAAGAACAGTAGCACCATGGCCAGCACCGCCGCACGGCCCGCATCGTTCTGCGCCCCGACGATGGCGAAGAAGATCTCCGTCGACAGCACGTCGAAATTGCCGCCCAGCACCAGCGGATTGCCGAAATCCGCCATGCTCTCGATGAAGCCGAGCAGGAAGGCGTTGGCAAGCCCGGGGCGCATCAGCGGCAGCGACACGGTGCGGAACGTATGCCAGGGGCCGGCCCGCAAGGTCTGTGCAGCTTCCTCCATCGACGGCGACACACCCTCCACCACGCCGATCAGCACCAGGAAGGCGATCGGCGTGAAGGCCAGAAGCTGGGCGATGAAGACTCCGTTGAAGCCATAGACCCAGCGCGTCGGCTGCGCGCCGATCACATGGGCAACACTCGTGGTGACGATCCCCGACAGGCCGAACATCAGGATGATGGCGAGGCCGATGACGAAGGGTGGCGTGATGATCGGCAACAATGTCATGGCCCTGAGCCACTTGCCAAAACGGAAGGGGGTGCGCGTCACCACCAGTGCGAAAACGAGGCCCAGGAGCGTGCTGAACACGCCGACCATGACAGCCAGGAACAGCGAGTTCCAAGCCACGCCGCAGCGCGTGCCCCCCGTCACGCACGCCAGCGACCAGATCTTGAAGTCGGCGAACTTCGACAGGAACAGGTCCAGCGAATAGCCGCCATCTTCGGTCTTCAACCCGGCCACGAACATCTTGAGGATCGGGAAGAAGATGAAGATGCCGACCACCGCGATGACGAAGCCGATGGAACTCACGACGAAGACGTCACCGTTCACGGCACCGCGCGCCGCGAACCCCTGGGTGAAGAAGAACAGGAACGCCGCCGCCGTCAGAAGCGCGCCATAGCCCATGCCGAATTGGCGCTGTTCCATGGGCCCGAACAGGGGTTCGAGCCAGCTCCACTGCCAGCCCTTGAGGCCGATGGCGAAGCCTTGCAGCAACAGCCAGCAGAGCCCGCCGGCACCCGCGATCAGCAGCAGCCTGGCGAAGAGCGGATCGGATTTCTCCCGCCCCCAGGTGGCGAGCGGCAGCAACAGGAAGACGAGGTGCGGCAGCAGCCACGGTTTTTCGAGGCCGGCGAACAGGCCGGAAGCGCCCGGCCCCGCCACAGGCCAGCCGCGCGTGATCCAGCGCGGATCGAGATAGCCGCGCTCCAGCCCGTACCATGGCACGGCCACGAAGGCGGCGAGGCCGATCAACAGCCAGATCGTGACATTGCGGTCCAGCCCGCGCCACGGCGCGGACTGGATGGTCGCTGCGGATGACACGGCGCCGTTTCGTTATTGCGGCAGCGTGCTGACCTCGTCATCCCACTTCTTCAGCAGGCGCTTGCGCTCGTCCGACGAGCCGTATTTCTTGAAGTCGTAGTCGATGAGCTTGATCGACGACAGGTCCGGCGACAGCGGCGAGACCTTGGCGTTCTTGTTGGACGGCACCTGGAACGACTTCGCCTCCTGGGCCCTCGACTGCACATCGGCGGTCAGCGCCCAGTCATAGTATTTCTTGGCGCTTTCCATGTTGCGGGCACCCTTGATGATGCTCATCGAGCCGATCTCGTAGCCCGTGCCCTCGCACGGCGCCACCACCTTGATCGGGAAGCCCTGGGCCGCCTGCGCCACGGCGTCATGCATGAACACGATGCCGATGGTGGTCTCGCCCTTGGCCGCCGCCTTGATCGGGGCCGAGCCCGACTTGGTGTACTGGTTCACGTTGGCATGCAGCTTCTTCATGTAGTCGAAGCCACCCTCCTCGCCGAACAGCTGCACCATGGTGGCGAGTGTCGTGTAGGCCGTACCCGACGAATTCGGGTTGGCGATCTGGATGTGGCCCTTGTATTCGGGCTTCAGCAGGTCCGCCCAGCAGGCGGGAACCGGCAGGTTGTTCTGCTTCAGCAGCTCCTCGTTGTAGCCATATCCCAGGGCACCGGAATAAATGCCGATGGTCTTGTTACCGGCAGCCTCCGCTTGCTTGATGGCCCACGGCTGCAATTCGGCGCGCATGGGCGATTCATAGGCGGCCGTCAAATCCTCCTCGGCGGCCTGCAGATGCGGATCGCCGGTGCCACCCCACCAAACGTCGCCTTTCGGATTTTCAGCTTCTGCCTTCACCTGGGCGAAGGTCTCGCCCGAGCTCTTGCGGGTCATGTCGACATTGATGCCGGTGGCCTCCTCGAAGCCGCGCGCCATCAGCTGGCACCATTCCTCGTCGGCGCTGCAATAGAGTGTCAGATCATCGGCTGCAGCCGGCGTCGCCATCGCCGCCGCACCCAGCAGAAAGGCCGAAAACAGCTTGAGCTTCATGAGGGTCCTCCCAATCAAAAGTGTTGTCATATAGTTGTCATAAAGGAGATTGGCGCAGTTTCGCCGCAAGCGCAATAGACCGCCAGCACCGTCACGGCCGGACGCCAACCGCCCTGTTGGCAGAACGCGCGGGCCCGTCTAGCATCGCACGATGGACGACGACACGCTTCCTCAAGCTCTCATGCGCTTTGATTCCGCTATCGCAAACGCGCAAGACGAAGACTCCGTCTGGCAGGCGTTGCGTGCGCTGGCAAGCATCATTGCCGGCCATCGTCTTTTCACCGTCATGACGGTGGACATGCAGGCCGGTCTCGCCCGCCGCGCCTTCACCGATCATCCCGGCGCCTATCCGGTCTCAGGCACCAAGCCGATCCAGCACAACCGCTGGTTCGACATCGTTCACGGCGAACGGCGCACCTTCGTCGCCAATACCATCGCGGAGATCGCCGGTGTGTTTCCCGACCACGCCCTCATCGCCTCTCTGGGCTGCGGCTCCGTCGTCAACCTGCCTGTCGTCCTTTGCGATCAGCTCGCCGCCACCATCAACATGCTGGATGCCGAACAGCACTACACGCCAGAGCACGTCGCAGCCGTCGAACGGCACCTGAGCATCCCGTCCAAGCTGGCTGTCCTCGCCGCCCGCCAGTTTGACTCAGGGCACAAAAACGCCGATTGATTCACCTGAAGGCAAGAGGGGCAACCGGCACACCATGACAGGGCAGGCAATCGCGCTGTGGGCGAAGGTGATGGTGCGCCGTGTCGCGACCTTTCTCGGCACGCTCCTTCTCACCATGTTCGGCCTCACCGCCGTCACTTTCGCCATCGGCCGTTTCATTCCTGTCGATCCGGTGATCGCCATCGTCGGCGACCACGCCAGCCAGGAGACCTATGACAAGGTGTTCCTGCAACTCGGCCTCGACCGCTCGGTGCCCGAGCAATATCTGATCTATATCCGGAAGATCCTCTCTGGCGACTTTGGCCAGTCGGTCATGACCTCGCAGCCCGTGCTCAGCGATCTCGCCCGCTTCTTCCCCGCCACTTTCGAACTTGCCACCATCGCCACCATCATCGGCGTGCTGGTGGGCGTGCCGGCGGGCGTGATGGCCGGTGCCCAGAAGGGCCGCTGGCCGGACCATCTGGTGCGCATCGTCGGACTCTTCGGCTATTCGGTGCCGGTGTTCTGGCTCGGGCTCGTCGGTCTCTTCGTCTTCTATGGCAAGCTCGACTGGGTGTCCGGTACCGGCCGTCTCGATATCGGCTATGACGACATCGTCACCACCCGCACCGGTGTCATCCTCATCGATGCCGCGATCGAGGGCGAGTGGGACATTTTCCGCAATGCGCTGAGCCATCTCGTATTGCCCGCCGGCATCCTCGGCTATTATTCGCTGGCCTACATCGCGCGCATGACCAGGAGCTTCATGATCGAGCAGTTGAGTCAGGAATACGTGACGGCGGCGCGCATCAAGGGGCGCTCCTTCTGGGGCGCCGTGTGGCATCATGCGCTCCCCAACATCATGGTGCCGCTCATCACCGTGATCGGACTGAGCTACGCCTCGCTCCTCGAAGGCGCGGTGCTCACCGAGACGGTCTTCGCCTGGCCGGGCCTCGGTCTCTACATCACCCGCTCGCTGTTCAATGCCGACATGAACGCGGTGCTGGGTGGAACGCTCGTCGTCGGCGCCGTGTTCATCGGCGTCAACCTGTTCTGCGACCTCCTCTACAAGGTCTTCGATCCAAGGCTTCGCACCGCATGAGCGATACGGCATCGCAATCCCTCAGGGCCTGGCTCCAGAGCGACGCGCCTCAATCGCGCCATCAGGCGGTGCTCGGCAATCTCTACCGCGGCACCGCAGCACTCGTCTCCAATCCGGCCGCACTTGCCGGCCTCGTCATCATCGCCGTCCTGATCGCCGTCGCCATCCTCGCGCCGCTGCTTGGCGGCAACATTTCGCCCATCGCGCCCGATCTCGCCAACCGTCTTCAGCCGCCATCATCCGCACACTGGTTCGGCACCGACGAACTGGGCCGCGATATCTATGCGCGAACGCTGCACGGCGCCCGCGTGACGCTCACCATCGTCATCCTCGTCTCCGTCGTCGTGGCGCCCATCGGTCTCGCGGTCGGCACCACGGCAGGCTATCTCGGCGGCTGGGTCGATGCGGTGCTGATGCGCATCACCGACATCTTCATGGCCTTCCCGCGCCTCGTCCTGGCGCTGGCCTTCGCCGCGGCCCTGGGCCCCGGCATCGAGAACGCGGTCATCGCCATCTCGCTCACCGCCTGGCCGCCCTATGCCCGCATCGCCAGGGCCGAGACCGTCACCATCGCCAAGAGCGATTTCATCGCCGCCGTCATCATGCAGGGCGCATCGACGGGCCGCATCCTGTTCCGCCACATCGTGCCGCTCTGCCTGTCGTCGGTGATCGTGCGCCTGACCCTCGACATGGCGGGCATCATCCTCACCGCCGCAGGACTCGGCTTCCTTGGCCTCGGCGCCCAGCCGCCGACCGCCGAATGGGGCGCCATGGTGTCGTCGGGCCGCGATGTCATCCTCGATCAGTGGTGGGTCGCCACCATTCCCGGCATTGCCATCTTCGTCGTCAGCCTTGGCTTCAATCTCCTCGGAGACGGGTTGCGCGACGTGTTCGATCCGAAGGAAACATGAGCGACACCCCGCTGATCGAGGTCGATGATCTCAACGTCTCCTTCCCCGGCCGCGGCGGCGTCACCCGTGCTGTCAGGAACGCCACCTTCACGCTGGGCCGCGAACGGCTGGGGATCGTCGGTGAATCGGGTTCGGGCAAGTCCACGACGGGCCGCGCCCTGCTTGGCCTCATCCCCCGCCCTGGCATCGTCACCGCCAAGCGCATGACCTTCGGCGCCGAGAACCTGTTGAACTACCGCGACGTCGACTGGCAGCGCCTGCGTGGACGCCGCATGTCCATGGTGATGCAAGACCCCAAGTATTCGCTGAACCCCGTGATGAAGGTGGGCCACCAGATCGGTGAAACCTACCGGCTCCACACCCGCGCCTCCGCCAGCGATGCCAGGGCCCGCGCCATCGCCATGCTGGAGGCGGTGCAGATCCGCGACCCCGATCTCGTCTACCACTTCTATCCGCACCAGTTGTCGGGCGGCATGGGCCAGCGCGTCATGATCGCCATGATGCTGGTGGCCGAACCCGACCTGCTGATCGCCGACGAGCCGACCTCGGCCCTCGATGTCACCGTGCAGAACGAAGTGCTGCGCATCCTCGACGATCTTGTCAGGGACCGCGGCATGGGTCTCATCTTCATCAGCCACAATCTCACCGTCGTCTCGAGCTTCTGCGACCGCGTGCTGGTGATGTATGGCGGCAAGATCGTGGAGGAGTGCAAGGCCAGCGAGTTGCATGCCGCGAAGCATCCCTACACCCGTGCGCTGATCGCGTCCGCCCCGTCGCTCGACCGCATCGACACCGAACTCACCACCGTCAAGCGTGACCCGGCGTGGCTCGCATGATCGAGGTGAAAGATCTCAATGTCACCTTCGCCAATGCCGGCCGTGCCGTCCATGCGGTGCGCGGCGTCTCCTTCGGTGTCGCCGATGGCGAGAGCTTCGGCATTGTCGGTGAATCGGGATCCGGCAAGTCGACGGTGCTCAAGGCCATTGCCGGCCTCATCCCGTGGACCGCCACGACCCTCGCCGTCGCCGGGCAGCCGGCCCAGCGCCGCCGCAGCAAGGCCGAGCGCAAGCTCATGCAGTATGTCTTCCAAGACCCCTATGGCTCGCTCCATCCCCGCCAGACGGTGGACGACATGCTGCGCGAGCCGCTGCTCATTCATGGCGCCGGCGGCATCGATGGCAAGGTCGCGGCAGCACTGGCCGAGGTAGGTCTCCTGCCGCAGCATCGCTTCCGCTATCCCCATCAGCTGTCGGGTGGCCAGCGCCAGCGCGTGGCCATCGCCCGCGCCCTGATCCTGCGCCCGCGCATCCTGCTGCTGGACGAGCCGACCTCGGCGCTCGATGTCTCGGTGCAGGCCGAAATCCTCAACCTGCTTTCCCATCTCCGTACCAGCCTCGGGCTCACCTCTATCCTCGTCAGCCATGATCTCGGCGTCGTCGCACACCTCTGCCGCCGCATCGCCATCATGCAGCTCGGCCGCTTGGTCGAGACCGTCGACGCCGGCCAGCTGCGCTGCGGCGACGTGAAGGAGGCCTATACGCGCCAGTTGCTCGCCGCCAGCCGCGGCTATTCCCGCACCGCATCCTGACGCGCCTGGCTGGCCCTTGCCATCCGGCCAAAAAGGGCCTCAGATGCGCCACCCTGCTGGCAGCCTGTGGGTGGCCCTGGCAGGACAAAATTCGAGTGAGGGAGACGTACATGCTGAAAACGCTGAAGATCGCATTGCTGGCCGGAGCGCTGATGGCGCTGGCCCCGCAGGCCATGGCCGAAACGCCGGCGAACACGCTGGTAATCGCCAAGAACATCGACGACATGATCTCGCTGGACCCGGCCGAAGACTACGAACTCACCGGCATCGAGGTCATCGCCAACACCTATGACCGGATCATGCGCTTCGAGCCCACCGACATCAACACGCTGGTGGGCGGTGCCGCCGGGAGCGTGACGGTGAGCGACGACGGCAAGACCTTCACCTTCAAGATGCGGCCGGGCATGACCTTCGCCTCCGGCAACCCGGTCACGGCGAAGGACGCAGCCTTCTCGCTCCAGCGTGTCATCAAGCTTGAGAAGACGCCGGTCTTCCTTCTCAGCCAGCTCGGCTGGACCAAGGACAACGTCGACCAGATGGTGCAGGCGGTGGATGACTCCACCCTGCAGATCACGATCGCGGAGGATTATGCGCCCTCGCTCGTTTACGCCCTCCTTTCGGCCGGTGTCGGCTCCGTCGTCGACATGAAGGTGGCGATGGAACATGAGAAGGATGGCGACCTCGGTTACGAATGGTTGAAGACCAACACCGCGGGCTCCGGCGCCTATGTCCTCAAGTCGTGGAAGCCGAATGAGAGCGTCGTGCTCGAGGCCAATCCGAACTACCGGGGCGGTGAAGCCAAGCTCAAGCGGGTGGTGCTCCGTCATATCCCTGAGCCCGCGGCCCAGCGCCTGGCGGTCGAGAAGGGCGACGTGGACATCGCCCGCGACCTGACGCCGGACCAGGTGGCAGGACTTGAGGGCAACGCCGACGTCTCGGTGTCCACCGTTCCGCAGGCGCTCCTCTACTACATCGGCATGAATCTCAAGACCAAGGAACTCGAAAACCCGAAGGTCCGGCAGGCGCTGCGTTATCTCATCGACTACGATGGCATGGCCAACTCCTTCCTCAAGGGATCGATGCAGGTCCACCAGTCGTTCTGGGCCTCGGGCTTCTGGGCCGCTCTCGATGACAATCCGTACAAGCTCGATCCGGAGAAGGCCAAGGCGCTGCTGGCCGAAGCGGGCTATCCCAACGGCTTCGACATCGAGCTCGATGCGCCGAACTCAGCCCCCTTCTCCAACATCGCGCAGTCGGTACAGGCCACCATGGCCCAGGGCGGCATCAACGTGAAGATCATCCCCTCGGAGATCAAGACGCTGCTCACCAAGTACCGCGCCCGGCAGCACCAGATGCTGATGATCTATTGGGGCCCGGACTACATGGACCCGCACACCAACGCCGATGGCTTCGCCCACAATCTCGACAATTCCGACGATACGACCAAGGGCAAGCCGCTGGCGTGGCGCAATGCCTGGTATGACGAGGGTGTCAACGCCATGACGGAAGCCGCCGTGCGCGAGCGCGATGAAGCCAAGCGCAAGCAGGAGTATCTGGATCTGCAGAAGAAGGTTTTGGACGACGGCCCTTATGCCATCATGTTCCAGGAAACCAAGCAGGTCGCCGAGCGCGCTAACGTCAAGGACTTCGTGATGGGCCCGTCCTCGGACGTCGTCTACTATAATCTCGCGACCAAGTAAGGTTCTCGCGAGCCGGAAGCATGCGGGGCATGAGGCGACTGGCCTCATGCCCCGTTGTCATTGGGCCGTGCTGGAGCTGGGTGATCAGCCGCCACACTCTTCTGCTTCGTCGTTGTCTGTCCTTCGGAATATTGCCGCTTGAGCAAGGCCGTCTCGACGCCGCCGAGCTCGCGGCCCGCATAATCGCCGGCACCATGACGGGATGCACCACGGACGACGGCTGGGACTTGGTGCCGGCGATCACCACGGTCATACCGAGTTTGGTGACACCGAACAGCAGCCCGGAGGATTACTGACATCGCCTCCTGTTCTGTTTGTCATTATGGATAGGCTGCTCTCGGACGCATGCCCTTGATGATCCAGTCCACAGCTTCATCCACATCGTCGGTCAGCTTTACAATGGCGAGGTCATCCTCGTCGATCAGCTTTGCATCCCCCATCTTGCCACGGACGAAGTCGCGCACCGGCCCCCAGAAGTCGCGCCCCATGAGGACGATCGGAAACCGCGACAGCTTGCTGGTCTGGACGAGTGTCGCGATCTCGAAGGCCTCGTCCAGCGTTCCGAAACCACCGGGCATGATCACGAAGGCGCAGGAGTATTTGATCAGCATCACCTTGCGCACGAAGAAATGCTCGAACTCCACGTAGGAATCCAGATAGGCGTTGGTGGTCTGTTCCTGCGGCAGCGTGATGCTGCAGCCGGCGCTGTAGCCTCCCGCCTCCTTGCCGCCGCGATTGGCGGCCTCCATCAGCCCCGGGCCACCGCCGGTCATCACGGCAAAGCCCTCGTTTGCCAGCTTGACGCCAAGATCGCGGGTCATCTTGTAATAGGGATGACCATCTTTGATACGGGCCGAACCGAACACGGTGACACACGGGTCAGGGACCTCGAACAGTTCGAATCCGCGCAGCATTTCGAGAAAGATGCCGACGGCGCTCTCCACATCCGCCTGCTTCTTGCGGCGCCCGGACAGGAATGCCTCTTCCGCCCCCTTCACCAGTCGCAACATGGGCGTCTCATCGGTCGTGCGCTTGGTGGTTTTCTGGTCCATGGATGCACCTGCGTTGTAAGAAATCCCGGCATTTGCCTTACAGCCGCCGCTCCTAATCTGAAACAGCCGGTTGCCATTGACCAGTGTCAACCCAAGGCGCAGGGCAAACCGGGCCCCGGTCTGTGCCTCGATGCCATATCCCGTATCAGGGCCGATCTCGCTGTCACCAGATCATCACCACCTCTCCCGCTGCGGAATTTATAAAAACCATTTGCATTATTAAAAAATTCATGCCCATCATCGCGGTCTGAGGCGTTGGGGAAAACGGTATGGTGTCTCTCAAGGGGACCAACCAGGAGTTTGGAAGGCCCTATAACCGGCGGATCGTGCTGGAAGCGATCCGCTTGCACGGCCCCATTGAGCGTGCGGAGATCGCCCGCCGCGTTGGTCTCACCGTGCAAACCGTCGCCAACATCATCCGTGAGCTTGAAGAACTGGGCTTCGTTACCGGCTCGCGGGCTCAGCCCAAGGGCCGCGGTTCGCCAGCCACCAGCCTCCGCATCAATCCGCGCGGCGCCTATGCCATGGGAGTCAGCGTCACCCCTCTGGGTCTCGAGGCTGCCTTGCTCGATCTGTCCGGAACCATCGTCGCCGAAGAACGGCGAAGTGCAGCAAATCCCGCACCGGAACAGGCCTTTGCCGATATCCGGGATCTGGCCCGGCAATTCTCCAGGCAGCTCGGCGGCAGGCCGATGCTCGGCGTCGGGCTCGCCATCCCGGGTCCTTTCGATGTCGAATCGATGAGCTTTGTCGGCCCCACCACGTTGGAAAGCTGGCATGGCATCGACATTGCCGGGCGCCTTCACGAGGTCACCGGTCTGCCAGCCTTCATCGAAGCCGATCACGCCGCCGCGGCACTGGGCGAACGCCTGAATGGTGCCGGCAAGGCGTTTCGCGATTTCTACTATCTCTATTTTGGTGTCGGCCTCGGCGGCTGCATGGTGCATGAGGGCCTGCCATGGCGCGGGGCCCACAGCAACGCCGGCGAGATCGGTCACATGCCGATCGTGGTCGCGGGACGCGAATGTCCGTGCGGGAACAAGGGCTGTCTTGAACGCTACCTGTCGCTTGAGGCCTATGGGCGGCGTCCGGAGACCACCAGCCGTACCCAGTGGATCGCCGAGGTGGCCCCGCTGTTGCGCAATACCGTCGTCACCATCGAGAATCTGTTCGACCCCGAGACCATCATCATCGGCGGCATCGCCGAAGACGAGCTTTTGGACGACCTGGTCCGGGCGGCCCACCCGCTGCCCAATTCGATTTCCGAGCGCCGTAACAGGGTGGCGCCGCGTCTCATGCGATCGGCCAACGGCAAGGGCGCCGTCCTGCGGGGTGCTGCGGCCCTGGCGCTGTCGGGTATCCTGTCACCCCGCTTCGGCATCATGTTTGCCGAAAGCGAGCGCCAGGAGCGCGATCTGATGTTCGGCGGGAGGAATGTGGCATGACGAATGATGCGCCGCTCCTGGAACTCCGTGATATCAAGCGGAACTTCGGCGCCATTGAAGCGCTCAAAGGCGTCAGCTTCGCGATCCGCCGCGGCGAGGTGGTGGCATTGCTGGGCGACAACGGTGCAGGCAAGTCGACGCTGGTCAAGATCATCTCGGGCGTCATGCCGGCCACCTCCGGCCGCATGATCTTCGAGGGCCGCGACATTCACTTCGCCAGCCCGTCGCAGGCCAAGCACGCCGGCATCGAGACCGTCTATCAGGACCTGTCGCTGTGCACCAATGTCGACGTGGTCGCCAACTTCTTCATGGGCCGCGAGATCACCAAGAAATACTTCGGCATCCCGGTGCTGCAGGAAAAGGCCATGGAAGATGCCGTCGCCAAGGCCATGGCCAATGCCGGCACCAAGATCCCGAGCTTGCGCACCAATGTCGAATATCTCTCCGGCGGCCAGCGCCAGGCCATCGAGCTCAACCGTTTCGTCCATTGGGGCGGCAAGCTGGTGCTGCTGGACGAACCCTTCGCGGCACTTGGCGTCGAACAGACCCGCCGCGGCCTCGAGATGATCCGCCGCATCGCCGCGCAGGGCATCGGCGTCGTCATCATCACCCACATCATGGCCCAGGCGCTCCAGGTGGCAGACCGCATCGTCGTCATCCGCCAGGGCGTGGTCGCTGGTGATGTGGAACGCAAGAACACGAACCTCGACGAGGTCGTAGCCATGATTACCGGCGGGTCCCTTGATGAATCCGCCCAAGAACAGAGGCCGAATGGCCCTTGACCCATCAATAGCAAAGGAGACGTCTACATGAACCGCCTTCGCCGCCTTCTGACCGCCTCCATCGCGCTCGCCGCGATGGGCGTCGTAAGCCCTGCCTTCGCCGAGATGAAGGGCAAGATCTATTACATGGTGCCGACCCTGCTCGACGAATTCCAGACCGAGTCGGTCTCGGCCATCACCAAATTCATGGGGGATGTCGGCTATGAGGTCGTGACCCTCAACGCCGACAACAAGACCGACCTGCAGCAGAGCCAGATGAACGACACGATTCTGCAAAAGCCGGCCGCCATCATCCTTGCCGCCGTCGACTTCAACGCGCTGGCGCCATCGATCGAGAAGGCTCGTGCCGCCGGCATTCCGGTGATGGAATTCGACCGCCAGATCACATCGACTCCCTCCGACCTGACGTCGGTCGCCGGCACCGTCGAGATCGGCTACGTCGCCGCGGGCGAGATCCAGCGCCTCCTCAAGGAGAGGAAGGGCGATGTGAAGGGCAAGATCCTTCAGGTTCTTGGTGATCCGGCCGATCCCTACACCCTCGACATCCAGAAGGGCTTCGAGGAGAAGATGAAGGACTTCCCGGATGTGCAGATCATCTCGCTGCCCGCCATGCAGTGGGAGGCCTCCAACGCCGGCACCATCGTCGCCGACCAGATCGTCGCCAATCCGGACATCGACCTGATCTTCGTGCACGCTGCCCACCTTGCGGTGGCCGCCGTGGCGTCCCTCGAAGCCAAGGGCAAGAAGCCGGGTGACGTCATGCTCGTGTCGTCGAACGGCGCACCCGTCGGCCTCGACCTGATCCGCAAGGGTTGGGAAAATGTCGAGGTGGAGCAGCCGCTCTATGCCCAGGCGGCCGCGCTTGCCATGTTCGCCGACAAGGTGGTGAACAAGCAGGAAATCAAGCCCGGCACCTACAACGTGCTGGGTCTTGAATCGACCATGACCATCGAGAGCTGGGGTCCGAACATCAAGATCCCCGGTGCGGCGATCACCAAGGACAATGTCGATGAGCCGCGCTTCTGGGGCAACCTGAAGGCGCCGACCGACAAGATCGTGCCGGTGGAATAAGTTCCTCCGCCTGTTCCGCCATTCCGGCCCTTGGAACTGATCCGGGGCCGGGGTGGTGGGCAGGTCCACCAATTTCACAAGAACATCGGACGTTCCATGACGACACCCCGCCAGCGGGCTATTGCCGAATTCGTGCTCGATCACCTCGTGTGGTTCATGCTGGTGATCATGCTGATCCTGTTTTCGATCTTCGTGCCGAACTTCTTCCAGACCGGCATCTTCGTGAACATCGTTGAGAGTTCGACCATGACGGGCGTCATGGCGATCGGCCTCGCCATCGTCATCATCGCCGGACACATGGACCTTTCGGTCGAGTCGGTCGCCGCCCTTGCCGCGATGGTCACCGGTTTGCTGTTCTGCTCCCGCGGCATCGGCCTCGGCATCGTGCTCACGCCGGAGTGGCTCGCACTTCCGGTCTCGCTGGTGGCGGCCCTTGCCGTCGGCGCCGTCATCGGCGCGCTCAATGGCTTCCTGGTCGTCAAGCTGCGTCTCGAGGCCTTCATCGTCACGCTTGCCTCCTATATCTGGGTCAGAGGCGTCGTCGTGGCCCTCTCCGGCGGCCGGTCGGCGCAGGATCTGTCGCCGTCGATCCGTTTCATCGGCATCGACACCGTCCTCGGCATTCCCCTCATCGCCTGGATCGCCATCCTCTGCTTCGTCGCCTTCAGCTTCATGATGGCCAAGACACCGTTCGGGCGTCACGTGAAGCTGGTCGGCGGCAATGCCGTGGCCGCGTTTCGCGCCGGCATCAAGGTTGACCGGCTGATGCTCACCAGCTTCATCCTCGCCGGAGCCATAGCCGGCCTCGCCGGCTGGCTGCTGGCCATCCGTACCAGCGGCGCCACCGCCAACCTGGGCGTCGGCATGGTTTTCCAGGCCTTCGCCGCGGTGGTGATCGGCGGCGTCAGCCTGAAGGGCGGCGTGGGCCAGCTCCCCGGCGTCTATGCCGGCGTCCTGCTGCTGCACTCGATCCAGACCGCCATCAACCTCATGGGCCTGCCCGCCCACTACACACAGGTCATCCTCGGCCTCCTCGTGCTGGCCGCCGTGCTGCTCGACACCCTCAAGCTCCAGATCCGCCAGAGGTTCGCATGACCGGAAGACTCGACAACAAGGTCGCCCTCGTCATCGGTGCCGCGCGCGGCATCGGCGAAGGCATCGCCCAGCGCTTCGTCGAGGAAGGTGCCCGCGTCACCATCGCAGATTCCGAGGTGCAGGCCGGCGAAGATACCGCCGCCCGCCTCGACGGCCTGTTCGTCGAGACCGACATCTCGCGCCTCGACCATGCCGAGCGCGCGGTGAAGTCCACCATCAAGGCGTTCGGCGGCCTCGACATCGTCGTGCAGAACGCTGGCATCTATCCCTGGACGCTGATCGAGAAGACGACGCCGGATGAGTGGGACAAGGTGCTTGCCGTCAACCTGAAAGGCTGCTTCCTCGCCGCCCGCGCAGCACTGCCCTTCATGAAGCAGAAGCGCGCTGGCCGCATGATCTTCACCTCGTCGATCACCGGCCCGCGCGTGACCAGCCCCGGCCACGGCCACTATTCCGCCAGCAAGGCCGGCATCAACGGCTTCATCAAGTCGGCGGCACTGGAGTTTTCCGGCTACGGCATCACCGTGAATGGCATCGAGCCGGGCAATATTCTCACAGATGGCATGAAGATGCACAGGAGTGCGGCCTTCATCAAATCCATGGAAGAGGCCGTACCGCTGGGCCGCCTCGGAACCCCGCGCGACATCGCCAACGCCGCCGTCTTCCTCGCCTCCGATGATGCTTCTTATATCACCGGCACCACCATCACCGTGGATGGCGGGCAGACCCTTCCCGAAGGCGCCGACTTCCGCCTCAACCCGGACGAATGATCCTCAGAGCACCAGCAGGTCGGACGCTGCGAGCGTGATGCCGCCATCGAAGGTCGCAATCGCGATCTCGCCGCCGGCGATGCCATCCTCGTCCCAATAGAGCGTGCCCGTGGCTGAATCGAACAGGAACTCGGCCAGACCGAGACTCGCTGCCGCGCCAAGTTCGAAAATGCCGGGATCGAGCCCGCCAGCCGCAAGCCCATAGTCCGCCGCGCGCACCGCCGCGTGGTCGATGCCGCTTGCAAAATCCAGCACGTGATCTTCATTGCCCGCCAGTGCCGGGCCGAACACGAAGGTATCGGCACCGTCACCACCTGCGTAGGTATCGCGGCCGCCCAGGCCTTCCAGCACATTGTCAGCGCCATTGCCCGTGATCAGGTTATTGAGGTCATTGCCAGTGCCGTCAATCGCAGCACTGCCGGTAAGCATCAGACGCTCCACATTGCCGGCCAGCGTCCAGCTGAGATTCGCCTTCACCGTATCGCGGCCTTCGCCCGCCAGTTCCACGGTCTGGTCGGCACCGTTGTCGACCACAAAGGTGTCGTTGCCGAGACCGCCCTCCATCGTGTCGCCGCCGCGCCCGCCATTCAGCACATCGTTGCCCTCGAGCCCGGTCAGCGTGTCGTCGCCATTGCCCACAGCGGAATTCTTCGGCGTGATGACGTCGTTGCCTGTGGTGCCGGTCACCGTGACACCTGCCGCCAGAGCAGCCAGAGCAAAGGTGCCATCGGCGAACTTGGCGAATTCCATGCCGGTCAGCGTGTCGGTGCCGTCGCCCGCTGCAGCGCCCTTGCCAGTGATCGTGTAGGTATCAGCGCCGGTGTGGAACACGGAATAGCGGCCGGAGTTCCGGCCGTAGTCTGCCGTGTCGTCGCCCGCCCCACCTTCGAGATGGTCGTCGCCACCATTGCCGGCCAGATGATTTTCGGCATCATTGCCGGTCAGCGTGTCATTGCCTTCGCCGCCGATGGCGTCCTCGATGATCGTCACCGTCGCAGCCGTGATGCCCGCTGTGATCGCATCCACCACGTTGGAGCTGTTGGCGGTCAGCGTCACCACCGTGCCCCGGCCGAGCTGGTCGGCGAGCGCCTGATAGGTTGACTGGAAACCGCCGGCGATGGCGAAGATCGGAATGATGTTGGCCGCTTCCAGCGCACCCTTGAGCTGGGCGATCATCGGGTAGTCCTCGCCGGTGCCTTCCGGCGTTCCGTCGAGGATGGCATCGCCATTGTTGGGCGTGGTGATGCCGGCCGCAGCACCATCGCCCGCCACGTGGAACGGCGCATCGGTGAACAGCACCACGAAGCGCGCCGAATCCGCCCGGAACCCGACCTCGCTGGTCCGCAACGCCAATTGCATCAGCGCCTCGATCTGCGCTTCCGGCGCATCGAGGCCGTTGAGTGTCGTCATCGCGTTGTAGGTCGCCGTGAGATCGGCGGCGACGGACGTCAATGCCAGCTCGGTACGGTAGACCCATTCACCCGCCGCGCCGAAACCGCCGATCGGCTTGTCGACGAAGCTCGACTCGCCAAACCGGCTGTCGGTTTGCACCGCCTGCAAGGCGGAGACGATCTGCGGCACCAGCCCGCGCACCATCGCGATATCGTCGGCAAAGGACCCGGTACGATCCTGCAGGAATTGAACATCCAGCGGTGCCGACGTCGTGCCGCCACCGCCGAAGTCGCAATCCTCGTTCTCGATATGGCTGGTGGTGCCGCCGGAGAGGTCGATGTAATTGTCCTCGATGCCTTCGCTGCAATCGAGCGTGTCGTGTCCGAGGAAATCCTCGATGTGGACCTGTCCGCCGGCCACGATGTAGGTGTCATCGCCCTCGCCACCGGCGAGCACGTCGATGCCGCTGTGAGAGATCAGCGTGTCATCGCCGCCGCTGCCCAGCTCGATGTCGTCGCCGTCGCCGCCGTCGAGCGTATCGTCGCCCGCTTCGCCCGACAGGCGATTGTTTCCGGCGTCGCCGATGGCGGTATGACCCGTGCCGGTCAATCGTACCGCTTCGATATTGCCGCTCAGCACCCAGTCGGAATCGACCACCACCAGATCGAAGCCTTCCCCGGCGTTCTCGATCACCACGTCGTTGGGGTTGTCGATATAATAGGTATCGTCTCCCAGGCCACCTTCCATGACATCAGCACCGCGGCGTCCGTCCAGGATGTCGTTGCCGCCGAGGCCGATGAGGTGATCCGCCCGGTCGCTGCCAGTCAGCACATTGTCGAGGTCGTTGCCGGTTCCCGTGTCGCCGCCCGTCAGCAGCGTGAGGTTCTCGACATTGTCGCTCAACGTGTAGCTCCCGCGCGACATCACATGATCTGTGCCTTCGCCAACGCCTTCGGTCACGAGATCGGTGGCGCGGTCAACCACGTAGGTGTCATCGCCAAGCCCACCGGCCATGCGGTCCTTGCCGGCGCCACCGTCCAGCACGTCGTTGCCGTCAGAACCGGTCAGCCTGTTGTTGAGCCCGTTACCGGTGCCCGTGTGGCCAGCGGCCGTCAGCACCAGATCCTCGACAAAGGCGCCGAGCGTATAATCCACGGACGCGCGAACCGTATCGCGTCCCTCGCCATCGTTCTCGACCACCGCGTCGCCACTGTCGTCGACCACATAGGTGTCGTCGCCCAAGCCGCCCGCCATGGTGTCGGCGCCGGCCTTGCCATCCAGCGTGTCGTCGAAACCGGTGCCCGTCAGCATGTTGGCCAGCGCGTTGCCCGTGCCGTGGCGGGCCGCACCCGTCAGCTCCAGGTTTTCGACATTGGCGCCCAAGGTGTAGTCGACGCTGGCGATGACGCGGTCGGTCCCCGCGCCGGCTGCCTCCGTGATGACATCACCCGCGTTGTCAACGTGATATGTGTCATCGCCCAGACCACCCACCATGGTGTCGGCGCCCGCCGCGCCATCGAGCGTATCGTCGAATGCCGTGCCGGTGATCAGATTGGCCAGCCCATTGCCGGTCCCGATGCGTGCGGCACCGGCAAGCGTCAGCCGCTCCACCTCGGCGCCGAGTGTCAGGTCGATGCTGCTGATCACCGTATCGATGCCGCCGCCCGCGGCCTCATCGACAACATCTCCTGCGTCATCGACGTAATAGGTATCATTCCCCAGGCCGCCGGACATCATGTCGGCGCCACCCGCGCCGTCCAGCGTATCGTTGAACGCCGTGCCGATCAGCTCGTTGGCAAGCCCATTGCCGGTGCCCACACGCGCGGCGCCGGCAAGCTCCAGGCGCTCGATGAAATCGCCAAGCGCCCAGTTGATGCTGGCGATCACCGTATCGTTGCCCTCGCCGTCGAGTTCGACCGTGGTGTCCCCCAAATTGTCGACCAGATAGGTATCGTCGCCACCGCCGCCCATCATGGCGTCGGCGCCGGCGCCGCCCTCCAGCCAGTCGTTGCCGAGCCCAGTGGTGATCTGGTCATTGCCGGCAAGGCCCAGAACCGTGTCGTTGCCGTCGCCGATCTTGAGCCGGCCGCCATACCCGGCACCCATGATGTCGATGCCGCTGGTGCCGTAGATGTTGTTGTCGGGCTGCCAGCTCGCGGGCGAATAGAGAATGCTGACGGACTCTCCCGTTCCCGGACTGCCGATGATGAGATCCGCCGTGCCGTCGCCATTGAGATCGCCCGCCGCCGCCACACTCGTACCCGTGAGGCTTCCGGCCGTACCGACGATCTTGGCGCCGCCGATCCCCTGCGCGACGAGCGACAGATCGACTGCGGTCGACACGCCGCCCCAGATCACATAGACGGCGCCGGCTTCCTTGCCGCCCTCTTCGTCGTAGGGCGTCCCGAGCACGAAATCCACGATGCCATCGCGGTTGAAGTCGGCACTGGCGGCAAACGACATGCCATCGAGGTTCTGCCCCGCCTCGCCGATGATCTTGAAGCCGCCGGTCCCGGCCGCAACAGCGGCAAGGCTGACATTGCCGGTGGTGGACTTGCCGAAGACGACATAGATGTTCTGCGATCCCGGCGTGCCGCCGGACCCCGGAGAGCCGATGGCGATGTCGGCCAGCCCGTCGCCGTTGATGTCACCGATGCCGCGCATCGCGGCACCGGCTTTTTCCTGCGTCGTGCCGACGATCTTGTAGCCGCCAGTGCCCGCCGCGACATCACCCAGATCCACGGCCGTGCCGGTCGGCTTGCCATAGACGACATAGACGGCGCCGCCGTGGTTGCCGCCCTCGTCGTTCTGCGGCGCCGCGACCAGAATGTCATCGAGCCCGTCACCATTGAGATCGTGAATGGCACTGATGGTGGTGCCCACTTCGTCGCCCGAATTCTCGCCGATGATCTTGAAACCACCCGTGCCGGCGGCGACGTTGGACAGCAGAACGCCTGAATCCGTGGCCTTGCCCCACACCACATAGGCCGCACCGGAATCGGTTCCTCCCGCGTCGTTCAGCCGCGCGCCGACCAGCACCTCCGCAAGGCCGTCGCCGTTGAGATCGCCGATCGAGGCCAGCGCCGCACCGGCTTCATCACCTGCCGCTTCGCCGCGGATCATGTAGCCCTTGCCGTTGCCGGTGCCCTGGGCCGGATCGCCGAGGTCGATGCCGCCCGGCGTCCCTGTGCCCCACAGCACGAAGGCCGCACCCATGTCGGTCACGCCAGTCCGGTCGAAGCCCGGAGCGCCGACGAGAATCTCATCAAGGCCGTCGCCGTTCAGATCGCTGATGCTGCCCACCGCCGCACCGGCGCGGTCGCCTGCCCGAACGCCGTCGACAATGATCTCGGTAAGTGAGTCGCCCAGCGTCGTGGTGGTCCCGCCTGCCGCCTGGCCAAACGTGATATAGACGCGCCCGGCATCCACCGCCTTGTCGTCGCTTCCCGGTGCGCCGGTGATGATTTCGGTGAGGCCGTCGCCGTTTTGATCGCCGATGCTGGCGATCCACGGAAACACGGCCGTTCCCGTCACCGTATTGAGAAGGTCGCCCGGCGCCTCGGTCAGCAGCCGGTAGCCGCCAGTCAGCGTCAGTGACGAGGACAAGAAGACCTTGGTGTTTGGAATTGGCACGTGGAAGCCCCCTGATCAGACTGCAAATGACGCAGACGGAAATTCCAATGCCGGACGCGGCCTGACAACGGCCCCACGACCCCTGTCAGGGAATTGTCAGATTGAGATCACAACGATGCCTGCCGGAAATCTGTCAGCCTGCGGCTGCAGTCTCGGCGATCCGCATGGGGGCCGCTTCCAGCGCCTCAACATGGACATAGACTTCGTTGTAGGCCGGCTGTCCCGCGGGTGACCATTGCGACGATGTGACGATATTCATGGCGGCATCCGGCCGGTCATGCTCCCACCATTTGCCCTCGATGGTCGCGACACCTGGCCGCACGGCATCGCTCACCTGCAAGGTCAGTTCCAGGGATCCGTTGCTGCTGGTGACCCGCACCTGTTGTCCGTCGGCGAGGCCCAGCCGGGCAGCGTCGGCGGGATTGAGCATGATGGCGGGAGCGCCTTGAGCCGTCTGGTGACGCGCCATGTTGGCAAAGGTGGAATTGAGGAAGTGATGGGACTTGGGGCTGAGCAGCTGGATCATGTCCCGCTGCGCCGGTGCCTCGATTGTACCGTCTGACAGCCGGAGCCTTTGCGCCAGTTCGGCAATTGCCGGCCGCGGGGCGGGCGATTTCCGCCAGCCTTCGTCGCGCAACGCTTCAAGCGACCACCCATCGGGCAAGGCCGATGCCGCGATGGCCTCGTCGCTCTCCCGAAACGCCGGATCTGTCAGCCCCAGTTTCTCCGCCAGCCCGCGCATGATGGCACCGCTGCTGCGGGCCTCGCCCATGGGCTGGATGACCGGTATATTGGCCAGCACATAGTGATGACCCCAGGCACCCTGCACGTCGAAATGCTCGAACTGGGTCGTGGCCGGCAGCACGATATCGGCATAGCGCGCCGTATCGGTGATGAAATGATCGGCGACCACCGTGAACAGGTCCTCGCGCGCAAGCCCGCGCCGCACGCGCGGCGCATCGATCTGCGTCGCGGCCGGATTGGCCGACCACACCATAAGCCCCTTCACCGGCGGATCGGCGTGTTCCAGATGCTGGCCGAGCTTGGCGATGTCGAGTGTACGCGGATCGCCGGCGATGAGGTCGCTGCGGGCCGCTTTCGCGTCAGGCAGCACCGGAAACGACAGGATGGAGAGTCCCCCGCCCCGGTGCCGCCAGTGCCCGCCCAGGATCGCCAGGGCGGAAAGGCCGCGCACGAAGGCTTCACCGTTCTGCGCCTGCTGCGGCGCGATGCCGGCGCGGATCAGGGCCGGGCGCGCAGCTGCAAATTCATGCGACAGGGCTTCGATCTCGGCGGCCGTCAATCCCGTCGCCTCGGCGGCGCGCGCAAAGGTCCACGGGCCCACAGCAGCGCGGTACGCGTCAAGGTCGGCAACCCACAGGCGGGCCAGGTCGAGGTCGGCCTGCCCGGTTTCGAGCAGGTGCCGGCCGATGGAGGCCGCCAGCACCGCATCGCTTCCCGGGCGCGGCGCCAGATGTACATCGCACTGGCGCGCCGTGCGCGTGGCACAAGGGTCGATGGCAATGACCTTCGCGCCCTTCTTGCGCGCCGCATCGATGAAGTGCCACTGGTGATGGCAGGTGGTGAGCACGTTCTGCCCCCACAGGATGATGAGGCCGGCTTCGGACGCCTCCTCTGGATCGATGCCGATGGGGTGTCCCTCCATCAGCAATGCCACGGCCGAGACCGCACACACCCCGCCGGCCGGCCGGCTGGCGCCAAGCGCGTGGAAGATCCTCATCAAGGAGCGGCGCTGTACAACGCCCTGGGTGCCGAGATAGCAGAACGGCAGCAGCGACTCGCCACCATACTCGGCAGTGATGGCACTGAAGCGGTCCGCGATCTCGCCCAGCGCTGCGTCCCAGCTGATGGTCTCGAACCGGCCGCTCCCCTTGGGCCCGTTTCGCCGCAGAGGATGGAGCAGCCGTCCCGGCGCCGTCACCCGCGTCTCATAGTCCTTTACCTTGGCGCAAAGAACGCCGCGCGTGATCGGATGGTCCTTGGCACCCGTGACCCGCACCACCCTGCCGTCTTCGGCCTCGGCGATCCAGGCGCAACTGTCCTGGCAATCGAGCGGACAACATCCCTTGACCTTCATGGGCGTCTCTCCGAGCTGTCTTCCCGGCCCGCCACCATCACGCCGTTCCCACCGCTTGTAAAGCCCGCAGAGCCAGGCGTTCAGGCTTGTGCCGGATTGAACCGGTAGTGACCATCGAGCCGGAAGGCGAACAGCAGATCGTCGAGCCGGGCGCCGGCGCCGATGTTGTGGACGATCAGCGGACGCTTGCCATCAGCACTCGCATGACCCGTCACGATGGCGATGTGCGGCAGGTTGCCGGGCAGCAGCATGGTCACCAGGTCGCCCGGCCGGTAGTGAGCCGGCACGTCCGTCACCGCGTGTTCCGCCCCCTTGCGCCGCATGAAGGTCTTGAGGTTCGGCACGCGGCGGTGGTCGATGTTGCGGTCGGGCCGCTTGAGCCCCCACAGCCGGGGATAGGATGCAAAGCTCAATCGCATGTCCTCATGCACCGCCTTCTGCAGGTCGAAGCCGAAGGCGCCGCGATAGGCACGGATGATCACGTCGGTGCACACGCCGGTTTGCAGCGGCACATCGCCGCCCGGATAGCCGATCGCCGCATAGCTACCGTCATAGGACGTGGTCTGGCCGATTTGGCCCAGTCCCGCCGCCACCAGTTTCGCCGCCCAGCCCTCTGCAGGAGCAAACGCTGCACGCGCAGCAGGCGGCCGCGGATGGGGATCAGCAAGCCGCTGCCGGGCGATGGTGCGCCAATGGGATGGCACCTGTGCTGCGGCCACCGCGGCCCCGGCCGCGGCCACCGCACTTGCAACAAAAATCCGGCGCGTCGGCATGCCCGCACTCGGCCATGTCAATGCGGCAACATTGGGATGTCCAGACGGGTATTTGACTTGAAGCTTGAAGCCGCTAAATAGCCCCCGACTTCCATTCAGACCGAAGGCAGATACCGATGGCCAGCCCGCGCACGCTTTACGACAAGATCTGGGACGATCACCTGGTCCATGAGGCCGAGGACGGCACCTGCCTGCTCTACATCGACCGCCATCTGGTGCACGAGGTGACCAGCCCCCAGGCCTTCGAGGGCCTGCGCATGACCGGCCGCAAGGTGCGTCATCCGGAGAAGACGCTCGCCGTCGTCGACCACAACGTGCCGACGACCGACCGGTCTCATGGCATCGAGGAACCCGAAAGCCGCATCCAGGTCGAAACCCTCGCCAACAACGCCAAGGAATTTGGCGTCAAGTATTTCAATGAGTTGGACAAGCGCCAGGGCATCGTCCACGTGGTAGGGCCGGAGCAGGGCTTCACGCTGCCGGGTACGACCATCGTCTGCGGCGACAGCCATACCTCGACCCACGGCGCCTTCGGGGCGCTGGCCCACGGCATCGGCACCTCCGAGGTCGAGCATGTGCTCGCCACCCAGACACTGATCCAGAAGAAGGCCAAGAACATGCTGGTGCAGGTGGACGGCAAGCTGCCGGCCCACTCCACGGCAAAGGACATCATCCTCGCCATCATCGGCGAGATCGGCACCGCCGGCGGCACCGGCTCGGTGATCGAATTCGCCGGGAGTGCGATCCGCGACCTCACCATGGAAGGCCGCATGACGGTCTGCAACATGACCATCGAGGGTGGCGCCCGCGCCGGCATGATCGCCCCCGACGGCAAGGCCTACGACTACCTGAAGGATCGCCCCATGGCGCCGAAGGGCGAGGCCTGGGACAAGGCCAGGGCCTACTGGGACACGCTGCGCACCGACGAGGGCGCCCATTTCGACCGGGTGGTGACGCTCGATGCGGCAAGCCTTCCGCCCATCGTCTCGTGGGGCACCAGCCCGGAAGACGTCATCGCCATCACCGGCGCGGTTCCGAACCCCGACGACATTGCCGACGAGGGCAAGCGCCAGTCCAAGTGGCGCGCCCTCGAGTACATGGGCCTCAAGCCCGGCACCAGGATGACCGACGTGGAATTGGACGTGGTATGGATCGGCTCCTGCACCAACGGCCGCATCGAAGACCTGCGCACCGTGGCCAGGGTCGTCGAGGGCAAGAAGGTCTCCGGCCGCCTGGCCTACGCCATGATCGTCCCCGGCTCGGGCCTCGTGAAGATGCAGGCAGAGGCCGAGGGCCTAGACAAGATCTTCACGGCCGCCGGCTTCGAATGGCGCGAGCCCGGCTGCTCCATGTGCCTTGGCATGAATCCCGACCAGTTGAAGCCCGGCCAGCGCTGCGCCTCCACCTCCAACCGCAATTTCGAGGGCCGCCAGGGCTACAGGGGCCGCACCCATCTGGTGTCGCCGGAAATGGCCGCTGCCGCCGCCCTCGCCGGCCGCTTCGTGGACGTGCGCAATCCTGCCTGAGTGTGACGGCGGTCACTGCCGCCCTGTGGCCTCCGCGCTACAGTGGAACCAAGATTGATCCGGTGCATTAAGGTTGCACCGGATTAACGGTTGCTGAACATATCGTTAACCTCTATGTCACCACCCCGGCGGTATGGTGATTCATAGCTTAACTCCAACACCGCAATTTTACGGGGGTTCGACAGTGGGTTCTTCAGTTCAGGCGGATGCCAAATTCCTCCGCCGTGTGTTTCTCGGCCTCGTATTGCTGACGCTGGCGACCGGTGTCATGGCTGGCCTCACGACCGTCCATGCCATGAACAACGCGACTGGTTCCTGCGTTTTCTTCTGCCAGTAGCTGATTGACCGTGACGGCGCGACGGCACCACGCCCTCCGCGCCCCCTCTCTGTCCGACATCGAGACCCTCGCACAGGAAGCTTATGCCGGGCTGCCTGCGGCCTTTCGCGGGCTGTGTGACGGCCTCGTCATCAGGGTCGAGGATTTCCCGGACGACGACATCCTCGAGGACATGAACGCCGGGCCGTTCGACCTCCTCGGCCTGTTTCAGGGCATAGGCCTGGCCCAGGACGGGGCCATGCCGGAGACCGGCCGCCTGCCCAACATGATCTCTCTCTACCGTCGCGCCATTCTCGACTATTGGTCCGAACACGACGAAACCCTGGGCGCCATCGTCACCCATGTGCTGGTGCACGAGATCGGTCATCATTTCGGCCTGTCGGACGCCGACATGGAAGCCATCGAGGCCAGCGTCCCGTGAACCGCGAGGAGCAGGCCCGCCGCGACCTCGAACGCCTTGAGCGAGAGCGCGAGAAGCTGTTCCACACCACCCCGCCCGCCGCCAATGACGATGACGACCCTTATGAGCGGCTGGGAAAGCGCATCGCCCGCATTCTCTGGGTGGTCATCGTGCTGGCCGTCATCGTCTATCTTTTCGCCACATATCCGTCGTGAGCTTGAAGGGAGGCTGACAGGCGTGTTGCACCGCCGTTCAGCAACCGGACGTTAAATCTTCCGGCCCACTTGCAACGAAGGAAGCCCATTGATGAACCGAACGATCCTCCTTGCCGGAATCGCCCTGCTGGCCGCAATCCCCGCACTTGCCGGCTCACCGCCGGTCAAGAGTCCGGCCAGCCCAGCCGGGATTGCCGCCGCCTGCGCTGAATCGGGCCCGGCCGTCTCGCCTATCATGTCCGGTGGCCGCACCGGCTGCCAGAACACCACGACTGGCGGTGCCGTCACCTGCGGCACCGATGGCCGATGCCAGGACTACTTCGCCGATCCCCGCTACGGCACCATCAAGGCGATCATCGACGCCAACCGCAAGGACACCAGGCAACAGGCCCCGATCTGAGATCGCCACCCTCTCACCATAGGTGCCGGCATGATCCTTGCGTCATCTCCTCTGCGAGGCGATGGCGAAGAGGACGAGACCATGGCAACACTGATCATTTCCGCCACCCACGACTATTCGGGCGACATCCTGTTCAATATCGGGACACTTGATTTCGTCAACGGGGCAGGAACGGCCGCAACAGCGACTTTCGCGGGCAAGCTGTTCAACAATCTGGACATCAAGAAGTCCGTCGCCGTGGACGGCAGCGCCGGGATCAACGTCATCGAAGTAATGGCCGATCTCTTCGGTTTCGATGCCTCCGGCTGGACTTTCACCAACTGGACAGGTGCCGACCACCTCGCCATCCAGGGTTCGAGTGCCGGCGAAAGCCTTACCGGTTCCATCCGCCGTGATATCATCCATGGCGGCGGCGGCAGCGACATCATCCGGGGCAAGGGTGGTGCCGACATCATCATTGGCGGCAGTGGCTTTGACCAGATGTATGGTGGTGGCGGTCAGGATACGTTGAGCTACGGGGGCTCCTCCGCCGGTGTCCGGGTAGACCTTGGCAATCGCACAGCCTACGGCGGCGATGCGTCGGGAGACCGCTTCAAGGGCTTCGAGCGCCTGACCGGCAGCAGCCACGACGATGAACTCACCGGCAGCAGCGGCGACAACCGGCTCACCGGCGGCCTGGGGGCCGACGGCCTGATGGGCCGTGGCGGTGCTGACCAGTTCGTTTTCAATGATGTCGCCGGTTCGCGGGTCGGCGCCGGCCATGACCGCATTCTCGACTTCAGCCGCGCCGAAGGAGACCTCATCCGGCTCAGCCGCATTGACGCTGTCCAGTTGGCTCGCAGCGACGGCGATGATGCTTTCACCTACATCGGGTCGGGCGCCTTCACCGCGGCCGGCCAACTCCGCAGCTATGTCGTGGGCAGCCAGACCTATGTGGAAGGCAACGTCGACGGCGACGCAGCACCCGATTTCCAGATCGTGCTGACCGGACGCTACACCCTCGTCGCTGGCGACTTCATCCTCTGACATTCCACCAACGAAAACCGGCCGCGGAGTGATCCGCGGCCGGTCCATGGACCCGAGATATCAGTCGTGAGAGGGGGCGATATGACCTGATATCGTCAGGTACTCAGGGTCTCGCTCAGTGACAGACAAGCTTCTTGCTGAACCACACGATCTTCTTGGTGTGATGCTTGTTCCACTTCTTGTGCTTCACCTTGATGTAGTGGCAGTCGTCATCCCAGCCGTCGTAGTAGTAGCCGGGGCCACCGAGATAGATGCCGCCTCCGGCGCCATAGAGGCCGAGATTGACGTGGATCTTGGTCTTGGCTTCGGCGGCGGGCGCGAAGGCGAGGCCAATGGCGCCGGCGGCGGTGAGGGCGATGAGAGCTTTGCGGATCATGTGTTCGGTTCCTTCGGAGTGTAGCCTGACGGTATGATCACCGTTGATGACACGTTTGTAATGTTGCCGGCCTGAACCAATTCTGAGGCCATCGTTTATCTGCCGTTCATGTTCCGGCCCGTGCCGGTGGCATGGCTTGCATGGCAACGCCGCTGCCAGTATGACGGCCCCGCAGAAAAGGACCGATCCGATGGTACAGGTTTTCATCGATGGCGAGGCGGGGACCACCGGCCTCCAGATCCGCGACCGGCTCAGGAACCGGACGGACGTGACGCTTGTCTCGATTGATCCCGGCCGCCGCAAGGATCCTGAAGCCCGGCGCGAGCTGTTGAACTCCGTCGATGTCGCCATCCTCTGCCTGCCGGACGACGCGGCGAAAGAGGCCGTGAGCCTCGTCGACCCCGCCTCGAAGACCCGCATCATCGATGCGTCCACCGCCTTCCGGGTGGCTGAAGGCTGGGCCTATGGCATGGCGGAAATCTCGAAGTCCCACCGCGCCAGGATCACCGAGGCCTCTCGCGTCGCCAACCCGGGCTGCTATCCGCAAGGGTTGATTGCCTGCGTGCGCCCGCTGGTCGATGCCGGCATCATGTCATCCGACTATCCCGTCACCTACAACGCCGTCTCGGGCTATTCCGGCGGCGGCAAGAAGATGATCGAGGACTACGAGGCGAAGGGCACATCCGCCATTCCCTACTTTCCCTATGGCCTCACCTTCGCCCACAAGCACTTGCCGGAAATGCAGGTCTATGCGGAACTCGCCCACGCCCCGGTGTTCCAGCCTGCGGTCGGCAACTATGCCCAGGGGATGCTGGGCTCAGTGCCGGTGTTCCGCGACCTGCTGGTCAAGAAGGTGACGTCAGCCGATATCCACGCCTGCCTCGCGGCCGCCTATGAAGGCCAGGCCTTCATCGAGGTCGCGCCGCTAGAAGTGATCGAGCGCTCGCCGGCGATCAGCCCCGAAGTCTTGAACAACACCAACCGCATGCGGCTTCACGTGTTCGCCAACGACTTGCGCGGCCACGTGTTGCTGATGGCGATCTACGACAATCTCGGCAAGGGCGCCTCCGGTGCCGCCGTGCAGAACCTCAACCTCATGATCGGTGCCGCCGAAACCCTCGGCGTCGACCTTCCCCCTTCAGCCTGACGGAGCCTTTCCATGCAGAAATTCGAAGTCCTCACCGGTGTCGCCGCTCCGTTGAACATCGTCAACATCGACACCGACATGATCATCCCCAAGCAGTTCCTCAAGACCATCAAGCGCACCGGTCTCGGCACGTCGCTGTTCTTTGAGATGCGCTACACGCAGGATGGTCAGGAAATCCGCGATTTCGTGCTCAACAAGCCGGCCTACCGCAAGGCCGAGATCCTGGTGGCGGGCGACAATTTCGGCTGCGGATCGTCGCGCGAGCACGCCCCCTGGGCGCTGCTCGACTTCGGCATCCGCTGTGTGATCTCCACCAGCTTCGCCGACATCTTCTACAACAACTGCTTCAAGAACGGCATCCTGCC
>CAZECZ010000018.1:0-43158 GCA_964510815.1 uncultured Aestuariivirga sp. | reverse complement strand
AGGCTTCGCGGCCCGGCGGGCGGCGCAGCAGCAGCGACATCTGGCGGTAGGCGACAGCCTGCTTGGAGAGATCGTCATAGGCGATCAGTGCGTGCATGCCGTTGTCGCGGAAGTATTCGCCCATGGTGCAGCCAGCGAACGGTGCCAGGTACTGCAGCGGGGCCGGATCCGACGCCGTGGCGGCGACGATGATGGAGTATTCCAGCGCGCCGTTGTCTTCCAGCACCTTGACGAACTGGGCCACCGTCGAGCGCTTCTGGCCGCAGGCGACGTAGACGCAGTAGAGCTTGTCCTTCTCCGGGCCGGCGATATGGATCGGCTTCTGGTTCAGGATCGAGTCGAGGATGATGGCGGTCTTGCCGGTCTGGCGGTCGCCGATGATCAGCTCGCGCTGGCCGCGGCCGATGGGGATCAGCGCGTCCACGGCCTTGAGGCCGGTGGCCATCGGCTCATGCACCGACTTGCGCGGAATGATGCCGGGGGCCTTGACGTCGACGCGGCGGCGTTCGGCCGACTTGATCGGGCCTTTGCCGTCGATCGGGTTGCCCAGCGGATCGACCACGCGGCCAAGCAGTTCCTTGCCGACCGGCACTTCGACGATGGCGCCGGTCCGCTTGACGGTGTCGCCTTCCTTGATTTCGCGGTCGGAGCCGAAGATCACGACGCCGACGTTGTCGGTTTCGAGGTTGAGGGCCATGCCCTTCATGCCGTTGGCGAATTCGACCATTTCGCCGGCCTGCACGTTGTCGAGGCCGTAGACGCGGGCAATACCGTCACCGACGGACAGCACCTGGCCGATCTCGGTCACTTCGGCTTCCTTGCCGAAGTCCTTGATCTGCTGCTTGAGAATTGCGGAAATTTCGGCGGCGCGAATGTCCATCAGGCGGTCCCCTTCATGGCGATCTTGAGATTCTGGAGTTTGGTCTTGAGCGAGTTGTCCATCATGCGGGAGCCCACCTTGACGATGAGGCCGCCGAGGATCGACGCATCGACCCGGGTTGAAAGTTCGACGTCACGGCCGAGCGACGACTTGAGCGCGGCCTTGAGATCCTGGAGCTGGCTGCCGGCCAGCGGCTGAGCGCTGGTCACCTCGCCGGCGATCTCGCCGCGCGACGTGGCCAGCAGCGTGGCATAGGCCTTGATCATCTCGGGCAGAGCCGAGAGACGGCGGTTCTTGGCCGCAAGCTTGAGGAAATTGAGCGTGGTGCCGGAGATGCCGAGCTTGGTGGCGATCGCCTCGATGGCGGCGATCTGGTCGTCGGCCGAGAACACCGGAGAGCGCACCAGGCGCCTCAGGTCATCCGAGGCATCGATGGCCGTCGTAAACTGGGCCAATTGTGCGCCAACTTCGGCCGTCGATTTTTCTTCTGAGGCGAGGTCGAACAAGGCGCTGGCATAGCGCCCCGGTACCCCGGAAACTGTCTGATCTGTGGTCGCCACGATCTGTCTTTCATTCAGCATTTCGGCAGGGACCCCCGAGAGGACACCTAACCGATTGAAATTGAAGGAAACGGTATGCACAAAGACACACCTACGGATCGAGACCCCGCCCCGCCGCGCGCGTTGGCTATCACAGTGCAAAGGGACTCGCAACCACGATCACGTGGCGGATTGCCGCAATTCTCGATCGGACGCCGGAACCGGATGACCTCGCACGACAAAACGGCAAGAGGCCCGCCACTGCGTCATGCAAATGGCGGGCCCCCAAAGGACGTCTGTCGTCGTCATTCACTTCAGTGCCAGTTTCCTGGCAATGGTTCCAAGATAGGCGCGCTTTGTCCCCATATCGGCCAGATCGGCGTCAGTGAGCGCCTCGGCCTGGGCACGGGCTTGCCGGTAGGCTTGCAGTCTCCGGCTGCGCTCCATGAGGTCCGCAAGCTGGAGCGCAAAGATCATGTGCGCACGGCCTCGCGGGCCAGCTTGCGGATATCGCTGCGGCCGATGCCCAGATCGGCGAGTTCGCGGTTGGACAGGCTTTCCAGTTCGGCAACAGTGCGGCTGTAGCGCTTCCAGGTGTTATAACGAGACTTCAGGACTTCAAACATGGTCATTCCCCTTTGGATTGACATTAATTCATTGGTTGCTTTCGATGTTCGAAATATATGTGCACTGCAAAAAATGAGCAATGCTATTTTTGCATACCTCAGATTACAACATTGTTAGTCAATGATTTAGAGCTCATTAATGTCGCAGAAATGTCATGGTGCGATGCCAAAATCGTGACTGGAATTTGTCCAGACTGATGGATCAGCAGGCAAAGGTTGATTTCCGTCAACACAATGGCGCCCGCCGCCCCTGTAATGGTGTTCAATATGACGGCAGAAGGAGGACCCGCATGGCAGACGATCCCAACCCCAAGTCACGCACCATCACGGAAGAGATCGAAATCGCCGGAAAGGAATTGGTGGAGCGCGTCAACGCCCTTCTGGCGGAAGGCAAGGTGCGCCAGCTTCGAATCAAGGCCAGCGATGGCGACGTCTATCTGGAAACGCCACTGACGATCGGTGTGCTCGCAGGCGGAGCCATCACGCTCGCCGCACCCTGGCTCGCAATCCTCGGCGCCATCGCTGCCCTCATCACCAATGTGACGATCGAGGTGGTGCGCGATGTTGAAGACGACGGCAAGGAGCCGCCCCGAACAGGCGACAGCTGAGTTTAGCCGGCGGGCGCCGCCATGGTGGACCGGCGCACCACGAGATCGACGGGCCACACTTCTTGCGGCAGCGGCGCATCGGGCTGGGCCAGCATCGCCACGCAGAGTTCGACGACGCGCCGCCCGGCATCGCCGATGGATGATTGCGTCGCGGTGAGCGGCGGATCGAAGGTTTCGGCACCGAAGTCGTGCAGGCGGTCGTCATGGGCGATCAGCGCCACGTCACGTCCGATGACCAGACCGGATTCGGTGCAGGCCTTGCGCACACCTTGAGCCTGGCTGAGACTGGAACACAGGAAGGCTGTGGGCCGCATGGCTGCACCAAGCTGCAGCAATTGATGGGCACGGCGATAGCCGGCCTCCTCGTGCATCAGGTCTTCACAGATGAAACCGGGCTCCGGTTGAAGTCCTCTCGCCTCCAGTGCGGCACGAAAGCCCCGCTCGCGGTCGGCGGCGTAGTTGAAGCGGCGCTGGCCATTGATGAGGGCGATGCGGCGATGGCCGAGATCGCAGAGCAGCTTCGCCGCCGCAAGAAAGGCGCCCTCGTTGTCGATGTCGAGATGGGCATAGGGCACGTCGCTCCGGGTGCGGCCGTGGACGATGAACGGCATGCCGAGCTGGCGCAGAAGGTGGGGCCGCGGGTCCGCGATCACTGGGCTCGACAGGATCATGGCATCGACCCGGGCATTGCGTACGGCCCGGCGGTAGACCGCCTCCTCCGATTGAGAGCCATGCGCCATGCCCAGCGTGATGTCGTAGCTGAGCAACGACGCCCGCTCCACACAGCCGCCGAGAAACTCTGTAAACAGGAGGTCGCCCAGCATGTTGCGCTCCGCCGGGAAGATGAGCCCCAGGGTGCCGGACTGGCCGGTGGCCAGCCGCCGCGCTGCCGCACTGGGCCGGTAGCCGTATTTCTCGGCCGCCTCCCGCACCCGGGCACGAGTTTCCTCCGACACCTCGGGAAAACCGTTGAGCGCCCGGCTCACAGTCGTCTGCGACAGGCCGAGCTTGCTGGACAATTCACGCAAATTCATCGGCAAGAATGCTGCCACATCCCCAAAGCGCTTTCAAATGAAATATATCCGTCAACTGCACCCGATGCCAGCATGGATGTTTCGCGATTTTGCACCGCAGCAAGGAGATTCGGAAATATCGGCCGATTTCGGGTTTTGACTTGACGGAGCCACCCGCCGGGCATATAGAGGAGTTATTCAAAGCGCTTTGGAAATCAGAAGAGCGGGAGATAGAACTTCCGCCAGCGACTTGAGCGAACGATCGCGTTCAACATTGGGAGGACTGACACATGAAATTCCGTCTGGCACTTGGCGTTGCAGCACTGGCCCTCGCCCTCACCACCCCCGCCATGGCCGAACTCAAGTACAAGCCGGGCGAGGAGTCCCGCTTTCACTGGGACAACATGGACGAATTGAAGAAGGTCGACCTCAAGGGCGAAACCCTGACGATCTTCGGTCCCTGGCGCGGTGATGACGAAGCCCATATCCAGGTCGTGCTGGACTATTTCCGCGACGCCACCGGTGCCGACGTCAAGTATTCGTCCTCCGAAAACTATGAACAGCAGGTGGTGATCGACACTGAGGCCGGTTCGCCCGCCAACATCTCCATCCTGCCGCAGCCCGGCCTGCTCGCCGACCTCGCGGCCAAGGGCCATCTCGTTCCCCTGGCCGATGGCGATGCATCCTTCGTCACAGACAACTATGGCGCCGGCGCCTCCTGGGTGGCGCTCGGAACCTACAAGGGCAAGGACGGCGGCTCGCACTACTATGCCTTCCCGTACAAGGCCGACCTGAAGAGCCTCGTGTGGTATGTGCCGGAAAACTTCCAGGACGCCGGCTACGAAATCCCCAAGACCATGGAAGATCTGTTCGCCCTCTCTGACAAGATCGTCGCCGACGGCGGCAAGCCCTGGTGCATCGGCCTGGGATCGGGCGGCGCCACCGGCTGGCCGGCCACCGACTGGGTCGAGGACCTCATGCTGCGCATGTATCCGCCGTCCGTCTATGACGGCTGGGTTGACAATTCCGTGAAGTTCGACTCGCCCGAGGTCGTCGGCGCCATCGAGGAATTCGGCAAGTTCGCCAAGAACGATGCCTATGTGGATGGCGGTGCGGCCGGCGTCGCCTCGACCGACTTCCGCGACAGCCCCAAGGGCCTCTTCACCACCCCGCCCAAGTGCTACATGCACCGCCAGGCATCGTTCATCCCGTCCTTCTTCCCGGAAGGCACCGAAGTGGGCACCGATGCCGACTTCTTCTACTTCCCGCCCTTCGCCTCGAAGCCTGACCTCGGCCGGCCGGTGCTGGGTGCCGGCACGCTGGTGGCCATCACCAAGGACTCGAAGGCCGCACGCGCCTTCATCGACTTCCTGAAGATGCCGCTGGCCCACGAGATCTTCATGGCCGATGGCGGCTTCCTGACCCCGCTCAAGACGGTGAACCAGGACGCCTACATCAACGATTCCGCGCGCAAGCAGGGTGAGATTCTTTCGACTGCCACCACCTTCCGCTTCGACGGCTCGGACCTGATGCCCGGCAAGATTGGCGCCGGCGCCTTCTGGACCGGCATGGTCGACTTCGTCGGCGGCAAGTCGGCCCAGGACACGGGCGCGGCGATTCAGAAGGCCTGGGACGAAATCAAGTAGGCGCCACTTTCCTCCCGGCGCTGACGCGAAGATGCCCGGACTGCGGGGAGCGGTCCGGGCATTCCCCCGGCACATCTTGATGGAGCGGCAGTCATGATCCAGCAATTGCTGTATGCCCTGTTCACCGTGGTTCTCGGTGTCGGCGGCTGTCTCGGTTACTTCTGGGGGGCGAACCTCCTGCTCGACCGCATCCTGCCCGCCAACGCCACCAACGACACGCAGGCGGTGCGAAACCTCAAGCTCCAATCTTCCATCCGGCCCTGGCTTTTCCTCGGGCCGGCGCTCATCCTGCTCACCGTCTATCTGATCTATCCGGTGTTCCAGACCATCTGGCTCTCCTTCCACGACAAGGCCGGAACCAGTTTCGTTGGCCTGGATAATTATTCCTGGGCCGTCAGGGACAGCCAGTTCCGCCAGTCGATCTTCAACAATTTGCTCTGGCTGCTGGTGGTGCCCGCCGCCTGCACGTTCTTCGGCCTAGTCATCGCCGTGCTCACTGATCGCATCTGGTGGGGCAACATCGCGCGAAGCCTGATCTTCCTGCCGCTCGCCATCTCCTTCGTCGGCGCCTCGGTGATCTGGAAATTCGTCTACGACTACAGGGGCGAAGGCCAGGACCAGATCGGCATTCTCAACGCCATCGTCACCTGGTTCGGCGGCGACCCGCAAGTGTGGATTGCCATGCCGTTCTGGAACAATTTCTTCCTGATGATCATCTTGATCTGGATCCAGACGGGTTTCGCCACCGTGATCCTCGGCGCCGCCTTGCGCGGCGTGCCGGAAGACACGCTTGAAGCAGCCGTGATCGACGGCGCAGGCCCCTTCAAGATCTTCTGGCGCATCATGGTGCCGCAGATCATGTCCACCATCGTCGTGGTGTGGACCACAATTACCGTGCTGGTGCTCAAGGTCTTCGACATCGTGCTGACCATGACCAACGGCCAGTGGGACACCCAGGTGCTGGCCAACTTGATGTTCGACTGGATGTTCAGGGGCGGTGGCGATTTCGGCCGCGGTGCTGCGATCGCCATCGTCATCATGGTCGCCGTGCTGCCGATCATGATCTGGAACATCCGCCAGGCCAAGGCTGACGGCAAGGGAGGCCACTGACATGCTGGAACGCTTCAGGCTCGAACCGTCACGCGCCTTCCTCCACCTCGCGGTGATTCTCATCGTGGCGCTGTGGACGGTGCCCACAGCGGGCCTTCTCGTGTCGTCGTTGCGCGACAAGAACCTGATCGCCAGTTCCGGCTGGTGGAATGCGCTGACGACCTCCGAACAGAGCGGCCAGGGGCGCATGAAGGCGCCCGACCAGCAGGTCGAGAAGGATGGCCATTTTGAAATCGCGGGCAATCTTTTCGAAGGCGAGAAGTCTTCTGGTGAGATCACCGCCTTTTCGACCCGCGTGCAGCAGCCGGATCAATATCCGGCCGGCACCACGGCGGCCTATGACGACGGCAAGACCCTGATCGTCAATGCCGATGGGTCCTATGTCTATACATCGCCCGTGGCCTTCGACGGCAAGCGCGGCCAGCGCGTCTTCTACATCAGCAAGGTGCCGCCGAAGTTCACCACCGAAAACTACAGCACGGTGCTGTTCTCCGAGGGCATCGGCCAGTCCTTCGTCAATTCGCTGACCGTCACGATTCCCTCCACCATCATTCCCATCCTGATCGCGGCCTTCGCCGCCTATGCGCTCGCGTGGATGAAACTGCCGGCGCGCGGCCTCATCATCGCGATCATTGTCGGCCTGCTGGTCGTGCCGCTGCAGATGTCGCTGATCCCCTTGCTCCGCCTCTACAACATGGCGGGCTCGAGCCTGTCCCAGACCTATCTCGGCATCTGGCTGGCGCATACAGGCTTCGGCCTCCCCTTCGCCATCTATCTTTTGCGGAGCTACATCGCTGGTCTTCCCAAGGACCTGATCGAGTCGGCGCAGGTGGACGGTGCCAACGACTTCAAGATTTTCCGCCGCATCATCCTGCCGCTGTCGTTTCCAGCACTGGCCTCCTTCGCCATCTTCCAGTTCCTCTGGGTATGGAACGACCTGCTGGTCGCCATGGTGTTCCTTGGCACGGCCCCGGACAAGGCGGTGCTGACCTACAAGCTGAACTCGCTGCTCGGCTCGCGCGGCGGCAACTGGGAAATCCTCACGGCCTCGGCTTTCATCACCATCATCGTGCCGCTCGCCGTGTTCTTCTCGCTGCAACGCTACTTCGTGCGCGGCCTGCTCGCCGGCTCGGTGAAGGGCGGCTGACATGGGAGTGCCGCAATCAGCCGACTGGTGGCGCGGGGCCATCATCTATCAGATCTACCCGCGCTCCTTCCAGGACACGGACGCCGATGGCATCGGCGACCTCAAGGGCATCACCAGGCGCCTCGCCCATGTGGCGGACCTCGGCGCGGAAGCCGTATGGCTGTCCCCCTTCTACACCTCGCCCATGCTCGACTTCGGCTACGACGTTTCGGACTACCGCAATGTCGATCCGATGTTCGGCACCCTCGACGACTTTAGAGCACTCGTGGATCGCGCACACGACCTCGGCCTCAAGGTGATGGTCGACCTGGTGCTGTCTCACACCTCCGACCAGCACCCGTGGTTCAAGGAAAGCCGCACCTCGCGCGACAATCCGCATGCGGATTACTATGTCTGGGCCGACCCCAGGCCCGACGGCACGCCGCCCAACAACTGGCTGTCGCTATTCGGCGGGTGCGGCTGGGAATGGGAGGCGCGGCGTCAGCAGTATTACTTCCACAACTTCCTGAAGCAGCAGCCGGACCTCAACTTCCACTGCCCTGCCGTGCAGGACGAGCTGCTTTCAGTTACACGCTTCTGGCTGGAACTGGGCGTCGATGGCTTCCGCCTCGACACGGTGAACTTCTACGTGCACGACAAGCAGCTGCGCGACAATCCACCAAACGCGTCGCGCGATTTCCTCGAGATCCCGCTTGCCAACCCTTATGCCTGGCAGGACCATCTCTACGACAAGACACGGCCCGAAAACCTGGTGTTCCTCGAGCGCTTCCGCGCCCTGCTCGATGAGTTCGACGCCATCACCTCGGTCGGCGAGGTTGGCGACGGCGACCGCTCGCTCAAGACCATGGCAGACTACACCGAAGGCACCAAGCGCCTCCACATGTGCTACTCCTTCGACTTCCTGAGCCGGGCCTTCGGCAAGGCGCACGTGGAGAAAACGATTCGTGCCTTCGAACGCGCGGCACCCGAAAGCTGGGGCTGCTGGGCCTTCTCCAACCACGACGTGGAGCGCCATGTTTCGCGCTGGTCTCCCTTCATGCCGGACCGCGAGCAGCTCGGGCGGTTCTGCATCGCTCTGCTGTGCGCGCTGCGGGGATCGATCTGCCTCTACCAGGGCGAGGAGCTGGGCTTTGCCGAAAGCGACGTGCCCTTCGACCTGATTGAAGATCCCTATGGCAAGGTGTTCTGGCCTGAGTTCAAGGGCCGCGATGGCTGCCGCACACCGTTCGCCTGGGAACACGACAGGCCCAATGGCGGATTTTCCAGCGCCAACCGCACCTGGCTGCCGGTCGATCCATGTCACGTGGCGCTGGCGGCTGATACACAGGTTGGCGATCCCCGCTCGCTGTTCGCCGATTACCAGCGCTTCCTGAAGCTGCGGCGCGAGCACGAGGCGCTGCGGACCGGCACAATCGAGGTCCTTGCGACCGACTGCGACGTGCTGGCCTTCATTCGCGAGGCCGCAGGCGAGCGCCTGCTTTGCATTTTCAACTTTGGCTTGGGCGACGCACTGTGGACACTGCCGGATGGCGTCTCGGCAACGGCGCTCGAACACGCTGGCTTGCATGCAAGCCTGAAGGACCGCGATGTCCACCTGGGCGGCGGCGGCGCAATCTATCTGGTTCTGAATTGAGGCAAGGGACACCCAATGGCCGACATCAAGATGACCAACCTCAACAAGTCTTTCGGCTCGGTGCATGTGCTGAAGGATGTCAATCTCGACATCAAGTCGGGCGAGTTCATCGTCTTCGTCGGACCATCCGGCTGCGGCAAGTCCACCTTGCTGCGCGCTATCTCCGGCCTCGACTCGATCACCTCCGGCACGCTGGAAATCGACAACGCCGTAGTCAACGAGGTGCCGCCCTCGAAGCGCGGCATCGCCATGGTGTTCCAGTCCTATGCGCTCTATCCGCATATGAGCGTGTTCGAGAACATCGGCTTCGCGCTGGAGAATCAGGGTGTGCCGCGGCCGGAGATCAGGCAGCGCGTCGAGAAGGTGGCGGAGATGCTGCAACTCGGCCCTTACCTCACGCGCCTGCCCAAGGCGCTGTCCGGCGGCCAGCGCCAGCGCGTTGCCATCGGCCGCGCCATCGTCCGCGGTGCGAAAGTCTTCCTGTTCGACGAGCCGCTCTCCAACCTCGATGCGGCACTGCGCGTCCAGACCCGCATGGAAATCGCCAAACTCAAGCGCACCATGCCCGAGACCACGATGATCTATGTGACCCACGACCAGGTGGAGGCCATGACATTGGCCGACCGCATCGTGGTGCTGCAGGCGGGCCGCGTCGAACAGGTGGGCACACCGATGGAACTCTACGACAGACCTGCCAACCTGTTCGTCGCCGGCTTCATCGGCAGCCCCAAGATGAACTTCATCGAAGGCGCACCGGCTGAGGCCCACCATGCCCATACGATGGGTGTCAGGCCCGAACACTTCACGCTGTCGGATTCATCGGGCCAGATCGAGGGCACGGTCGACTACACCGAGATTCTCGGCAGCGACAGCTTCCTCTATGTCGTCACACCGCACGGCCTTCTCACCGTGCGCGAGGAGGGCAAGACGGGCTTCAAGCCGGGCGACAGGGTGTTTGTGACCCCCATCGCTGAACAAACGCACCGCTTTGACAAGGATGGCAGGCGTCTCGCCTGACCACGACGGGACCGGCGACAGCACGGTAAAGGGGAACTGGGGCCGCGCTCAGGGGTTGGCGCGGCCCCTTTGTTTTCGGGGGTGTCATTCGCTATGACGGCATCACAACATCGAGGGTCTCATGAATTTCGCATCCGACAATGTCTACGGTGTCCATCCCGCCATCCTGCAGGCGCTCAACGACGCCAACGCCGGCACGGCGCCGTCCTATGGCGGCGATGATTTCACGAAGCGCGCCGAGGCCGAACTCCAGCGCATCTTCGGCTGCGATCTTCGCGCTTTCCTGGTGACCAGCGGAACGGCGGCAAATGGCCTTGCCCTGTCGGCGATCTCGCCAGGCTTCGGCGCCATCATCTGCCACGGTGAGGCGCACATTTGTGTCGACGAATGCAATTCGCCGGAATTCTTCACCGGCGGCGCCAAGATCCTCGGCCTGCGCGGGCAAGGCGGCAAGATCACGCCCGCGATGATCGACAAGACGTTGAAGGGCTTCATCCGCGGCGAGCACGATCCCAAGCCCAAGGGCGTCT
Organism: uncultured Aestuariivirga sp.; assembly: GCA_964510815.1. Taxonomy (GTDB): domain Bacteria; phylum Pseudomonadota; class Alphaproteobacteria; order Rhizobiales; family Aestuariivirgaceae; genus Aestuariivirga. The sequence goes on along the minus strand of CAZECZ010000018.1, from coordinate 32,409 downwards.
CGATCACCAATGCGACGGAACTCGGGACCGTCTATGCGCCGGCCGAAGTCAAGGCGATCTCGGATCTCATCCGCCCGCGCGGCATGAAGCTGCACATGGATGGCGCACGTTTTGCCAATGCGCTGACGGGGCTGGGCTGCTCACCAGCAGAGCTCACCTGGAAATCGGGCGTGGACGTCATGTCTTTCGGTGCTACCAAGAACGGCGCCATGTTGCTGGAGGCCGTGATTTTCTTCGACCTGGGACTGGCGGAAGATTTCCTTTATCGCCGCATGCGGGGAGGCCAGCTCATGTCCAAGAGCCGCTATCTCGGCGCCCAGATGCTGGCCTATCTCAAGGATGACCTGTGGCTTGAAAATGCCAAGCGGGCCAATGGGCTCGCACGGAAACTGGCGGATGGACTGACGCGGTTCAACACCATTCGCATCCCTAATCCTGTGCAGGCCAATGAAATCTTCGCCGTCATGCCCAGGGCGCTCTACGATCGCCTTCAGGCGTCAGGCGCCACATTCTATGACTGGATGCCAGACGGGCTGGAGGACGGCATCAGCGAGGATGAGATCTATGCGCGCTTCGTCCTATCGTTTGCAACACCGGAAGAAGACGTCGACGCCTTCCTTGCTCTGATCGCAGGCAGTCAACGCTGAACCAAAATGGGCGCCTCCCATCAGGAAGCGCCCCAGACTTCAATGTGCCGGCGTCAGGCGGCCTTCTTGGCTTCGATGACGTTCCCCGTGACGGCGCCATTCACCGCAATGGTGCGCGGCTTCATGGCTTCGGGAATTACGCGCGTCACGCTGACGTGGAGCAGACCGTTCTCCATGTCGGCGCCCTTGACTTCCATGTGGTCGGCCAGCTGGAAGCGGCGCTCGAACGAGCGGGCAGCGATACCCTGGTGCAGGAATTCGGCCTTGCTGTCACTGTCAGTTTTCTCGGCCTTCTTGCCGGAGACGGTCAGCGCAGTGCCCTTGACCTCGATGTTGATATCGGCGGGCGCAAACCCGGCAACCGCCATGGTGATGCGGTAGTCGTCTTCGCTGAGGCGCTCGATGTTGTAGGGCGGATAGGTCGGCGCATCGAAGGACGATGCTTCATCCAGCATGCGAGCCAGACGGTCAAAGCCGACGGTAGAGCGATAGAGGGGGGAAAGATCGAACATGGTCACATTCTCCTTGAGCAATGTCACATTGGGGCCCGCCAGTTGGCCGGGCTTGGGTTGTAAAGCGAACCCGCACAGGCGGCGTCCGCAAGACATCAGATAGGAAGCCGCCGGGGCCGTTCAAGCCCTCGGACGGCGCCAAACAGGGTGAACGCCAGATGAATGCGTGGTTCTGATTCCGTTCAATGAGACGCCGCTAGTTTCCGTCTCAACGATGACCACTGAGGCCATCGGCACCAGGAACCAAAAGGAGCTTTGAAATGATTGGCAAGTCCCTCGTCGCCGCCGCCGCCGTTGCCACCTCGATGGCATTTGCACTTCCCGTCACCCAGGCTGAGGCCAAGACCGTCATCAACGTCGATGTCGGCTTCGGCTATGGCTATGGCTATCATCACCACAAGCACAAGAAGTGGGGTGCCATCAGCTGCTGGAAGGGCGCCAAGATCGTTGACTGGTCTGGCTTTCACAACGTCCACGCCGTGGACTGCAAGCTGCCCGGCTACAAGTACACCGCCTGGAAAAAGGGCCACAAGTATATCGTGAAGGTGAACGGCTACGGCAACATCTACTCCGTCCACAAGATCTCCTGATCTCTCACCGATGGGTCTGCCGGGGCGCCTTGCGGGGCGCCCCGAACTCATGGCCGCCACGGAAAAGCCGTGATGTTGAACGCCAGATGAACGGCGATGTCGAATTCCGTTCAGACTATCATGCTATTATGGTCTCATGCGGCCTTGGGGGCCGTCTTCGAAGGAGGCCGTAATGGCGTTGAAAACCACCCTTGCAGCGGGTTTCGCTGCTCTCACCCTGTTGCTCATGCCGCCAAGTGCCGCGGAAGCCAAGACCAAGGTCAAGATTGGTGTCGCGATCGGTGGAATAGGTCACCCGTGCTGGGGCTATCACGGCTATCGCTGTGGCTGGCGCCACAAGCCGCACTATCTCTACTATAAGCCCCGTCACCGGCCAGCTTTCTACTACTATGACGACTACGGGTACGACGACTACCGTCGTGTCCGCAGCAAGATGTCGTGCGGCGCAGCCCGCCATCTGGTCGATGTCAGCGGCTTCAACAGCGTGAAGACCCGCGAATGCCAGGGCAAGGTCTATACGTTCAAGGCACGCAAAAAAGGCCACAATTATATCGTCAAGGTCAACGCCGTGGCGCGCCGGATCATTGGCGCCAGCCGTCTCTGACGGTTGCGATTTGCTGCACCCGCTCTGGTCATTCGAGCGGGTGCGGCCCATTGATTTGAGGGAGAGGGGAATGATCGTCCGCACAATGTGTGCCGTGTTGGCCGGCGTGTTTGCATTCGGCATTCTGGCGGAACCGGCGGCCGCCGATCATCGCAAGCGCTACCGCAAGGCGAGAATCAACCAGCAATACTCACGTGGGCCGGATTTCGTCTATGGCGTGCCGGGACTTCGTGTGCTGTTCGGCGATTATGCTCTCACCGAAGAGGAATATGATGACCTCTACGGCACGGACGACAGCCCCGACGCGGTCTTCGATGAGGACTATTACGTGCCCAAGGCCAAATCCAAGGCCGCCGTGACCAAGAAGCCGCGTGCCAAGCCAGAGCAGGCAAAGGCAGAGAAGCCGGCCGCGATCAAGACAGAAAAGACAGCGAAGGTTTCGAAACCGTCTCAGGACGTGACGACCGCTTCGGTGTCCAAACCTGAGAAGGCAGACACGGCCATGCAGACGGCCACCTCCGGCGCCCTGTCATGCGACAAGGCCGGGGATATTGTCAGCGGCTATGGTTTCCAGTCCGTAAAACCCACGGCCTGCAAGGGCAAGACCTATGCATTTGCCGCCACGCGCGACGGCAGCAGCTTCTCGATCAAGCTCGACCCGGCCAGTGGTGAATTGACGGAAGTCAAGAAACTTCAGTAACTTGTGGAGGTCATGGACCTCTACCCAACCCCCGACAACCCGCTGCCGCCCGGCGCCGAGTGCCTTCCCGTTCATACCCGGGACGGCCTCACGCTGCGGGCCATGGTCGCAGTGCCGGCCCACGCCCGCGGCACTGTAGTGGTGATTGGCGGGCGGGGTGACTTCATCGAACGCTATTTCGAAACCATGCACGAGCTGATGGCCCGCGGATTCGCCGTGGCAGCGCTCGATGTGCGCGGCCAGGGTGGCGCGCAGCGCCTGTCTCGCAATCCCTATCGGGGCCATATCAGGAGCTTCCGGGCCTTCGACGAGGATATGCGCGCCTTCATGGAAACCGTGGTGGTGCCCCGCTGCCCGGCACCGCGTTATGCCATCGGTCATTCCACCGGCGGGCACATCCTGCTCCGGGTGATCCGCAATCGCGGATGGTTCAACAAGGTGGTTCTGGTCTCGCCCCTGGTGGGCATTCGCTACGGGCCGTGGCCGCGCCCCTTGGCAGCCCTGCTGGTCAATGCCGCCACACTTCTGGGGCTGGGCTGGGCCTTCCTGCCCGGACAGATGAAAAAGCCCATGGGGCGTGAACATTTCCGCGGCAACCCGTTGACGTCAGACGCCAAACGCTGGTCACGCGACAGCGGCACGCTGGAAGTGGCGCCCCAACTCGGGCTCGGTGGCCCCACCTATTCATGGCTGCGGGCGGCACGGCGCTCACTGGCCTCCGTGGCCCGCATGGGACGCCCCCTCTGCCCCACCCTCATCGTCGCATCGGGTGCCGACCGGGTGGTGGACAATGATGCCACCCGGCGTCTGGCCCGCAAAGTGCCAGGCATCGCACTCACCTTCATTCCAGGTGCAGCCCACGAGATCCTCACCGAGCGGGACGACATCCGCCGCCAGTTCTTCGCTGCCTTCGACGAGTTCGTCACACACGCCCCTGAGGCTTAGCTTCCGATCTGCTCGTAGGCGAGATTGATCCGCACCACCATCGCCGCCGCGTAGTCTTTCATTTCCCTGGGTAGATCGATGCCGGTGAAGCGGTCGGGATGATAGGTCTTGACCATGGCGTGGTAGGCCTGCCGGATGGCTTCGCCATCTGCCCCCTGATCCACCCCCAGAACCTTGTACGGATCGAAACGCTCACGGTCTGTGGCCCGGCGCTGCAGGTTCATCTGGTTGGCCTTCGGAACCTCCACCAGTTCAACCCTCACGACGTCCTTCTTCGCCACGAAATACTGCTTCTCCTCGGCGTTGGTGACATCGAGAAACTGGTCGGCATTGTTGAGTGCGTCATGCAGCTTGGCTGACAGCGGCAGGCGCACGGTGACGGTCTCCGTGCGGCCATCCGCGAAGGTCAGCGCCACCAGTGCACGCGCACCAGCCTGCTTGCTGTTGTTGAACATGGCGGGGCCTCCCCTTTTCGCTCCCGTCTTAACCCCTGGGCCTGCAAACAACCGTTAAATTGCCTTTGTACAATGCCCGTGCTAAGCGCCCCGCCAACTCCCACGGTTAAGAAAGTCTTCGCGCCTCATGAATTTGCGCAATATCGCCATCATTGCCCACGTCGACCACGGCAAGACCACGCTGATCGACCGGCTCCTGTCACAATCCGGCTCGTTTCGTGAGAACCAGAAGGTCGCTGAGCGCGCCATGGATTCCAACGATCTCGAGCGCGAACGCGGCATCACGATCCTCGCCAAGGTGACCTCGCTCAACTGGAAGGACACCCGCATCAACATCGTCGACACCCCCGGCCACGCCGACTTCGGCGGCGAAGTGGAGCGCATCCTCAACATGGTGGATGGCGCGGTGCTGCTGGTGGATGCTGCTGAAGGCCCCATGCCGCAGACCAAGTTCGTGCTGCAGAAGGCCCTCAAGATCGGTCTCAGGCCCATCGTCTGCATCAACAAGATCGACCGCCCCGACGAGCGCCACAACGAGGTGGTGAACGAGGTCTTCGACCTGTTCGCCAATCTCGACGCCAACGAGGAACAGCTCGACTTCCCGATCATCTACGGCTCGGCCAAGCAGGGCTGGATGGCCGACAGCCCGACCGGCCCGCAGGACGGCATGGCGCCGCTGTTCGACCTGATCGTCAAGCACTTCACCGCGCCGCCGGTGGAGGAAGGTCCCTTTCGCATGCTGGTCACCACCATCGAATCGAACTCGTTCCTTGGCCGCGTGCTCACCGGCCGGGTGCGTTCCGGCACCGTCAAGGCGAACCAGAGCGTCAAGGCCCTGTCGCGCGATGGCAAGACCGTCGAAACCGGCCGCGTCTCCAAGGTGCTGGCCTTCCGCGGCCTCGAGCGCACCCCGGTCGACGAAGCCGAGGCCGGCGACATCATCGCCATCTCGGGCCTCACCACGGCGACGGTGGCCGACACCATCTGCGATCCCGCCGTCACCGAGGCCATCCCCGCCCAGCCGATCGACCCCCCGACATTGACCATGACCTTTCGCATCAACGACGGCCCGCTGGCCGGCAAGGAGGGCGACAAGGTGCAATCCCGCGTCATCCGCGAACGCCTGTTGCGCGAGGCGGAAGGCAATGTAGCGCTCAAGGTCACGCCGTCCGAATCCGAAACCGACGCCTTTGAAGTGGCGGGACGTGGCGAACTGCAGCTCGGCATCCTGATCGAGACCATGCGCCGCGAGGGCTTCGAGCTGACCGTGGGCCGCCCGCGCGTCGTATTCAAGATCGACGAGGCCACCGGCGAGAAGCTGGAGCCGGTAGAAGAGGTCATCATCGATGTCGACGAGGACTACTCCGGTGTCGTCGTGCAGAAACTGTCGGAACGCAAGGCGGAACTGCGCGACATGCGCCCGAGCGGAGCGGGGCGCCAGCGCCTCGTCTTCCTGGCGCCCACCCGCGGCCTCATCGGCTATCAGTCGGAACTGCTGTCGGACACCCGTGGCACCGCCATCTTCAACCGCATCTTCCACGGCTATGCCCCGCATTTCGGCGAAATTCCCGGCCGCCATACAGGCGCCCTGATTTCCAACAGCGATGGTGAGGCGGTGGCCTACGCGATCTTCAACCTGCAGGACCGGGGACCCATGTTCATCGAACACGGCACCAAGGTCTATCCGGGCATGATCGTCGGCGAGCACACGCGCGGCAACGATCTCGAGCTCAACGTGATCAAGGGCAAGAAGCTGTCGAACGTCCGAGCCTCGGGCAAGGACGAAGCGCTGATCCTGACGCCGCCCATTCGCATGACGCTGGAAAAGGCCCTGGCCTACGTCGGTGAAGACGAGTTGGTGGAAGTGACGCCGAAGTCGATCCGCCTGCGCAAGACGATCCTCGACCCGCATGAACGCAAACGTGTGAGCCGCGCCAAGGAAGCCGAGAACGCCGCATAACCGGCGGCGCTACTCCCGCGCCACATCCTTGCAGGCGTCCATGTTGATCGGCGGAGGTCCGACCTTCGAATCGACCGTGGGCACATCGGTCTCGCAGTCGAAATCCTCTGCGAGATCGTCCGCGGCGCGGCGCGCTGCTTCATTGGCGTTCGGGTAGGAGCCGGCCACAAAATGGACGTGGCACGATTCATTCGGCCGCAGCGCGCTGACCACCAGCCAGGTCACTGACCCGCCCTCGTCGTCGGTCGTCACCCGCCAGCGCTCGATGGCGGCGATGGGCTTGCCTCCCTTCATCCGCCACTCCACCGGCGACAGCGCCGTGTTGAAGCGGCCGAACGTCTTGTGCCGGGAGCACTGGTCGTCCGCGATGCTGCCGAACCCAACCAAGTCGCGGTCGTCGGCATTCGAGATGATGATGTCGTAGCCCTTGATGCCTTTGCACGCCCACGTGCCACCGTAGACGTATTCATCGCCCGGTTCGACCTGCCGGCACCGGTCAAGATCGAACTTGGTATAAGTGCTTGTATTGCCGCCAGCGAAGGCGGCAATCGGCCACAGGCAGAAGACGGATAGAATGGCAAGCTTTTTCATGGCAGAGAGACTGCCACGAAGCCCAACCGATAGGAAGTCCCATGCGCATTGATGCCATCTCGATTGGCAAGAACCCGCCGAAGGAAGTGAACGTGATCGTCGAGGTGCCGGTCCACGGCGAGCCGATCAAATACGAACTCGACAAGGAAGCGGGAACGCTGGTGGTCGACCGCTTCCTTTATACGTCCATGCGCTATCCGGGGAACTACGGTTTCATTCCTCATACGCTGTCGGAAGACGGCGATCCATGCGACGTGCTGATCGCCAACCAGCGCGGCATCATTCCCGGCGCCGTCGTCGCCTGCCGCCCCGTGGGCGTGCTGAAGATGCAGGACGAAGCCGGCGGCGACGAGAAGATCATCGCAGTCCCGACGCCGAAACTGTCACGGCGCTATGAAAACGTCCACAACTACACCGACCTCCCCGAGATCACCCGCCAGCAGATCGAACACTTCTTCGAGCACTACAAGGATCTGGAGCCGGGCAAATGGGTGAAGGTCACCGGCTGGGGCGATGCCGCCGAGGCCGAGCAGATGATTCTGGACTCGATCGCCCGCGCCAAGGCCGCGAAGTAGCCACGACCGGCTGCCATGATCGGCACCTTGGGTATTGGGAGGGGGGATGAGCATGATCACGATCGCCATCGGCTATGATCCGCGCGAGGCGGTGGCCTATCACGTCTGCGCCAACAGCCTGATCCGCCAATCGTCGCGGCCGTTGTCACTGGTGCCGTTGGCATTGCGCAATCTCGGTGGATATGCCGAGACCCACAGCGACGGATCAAATCAATTCATCTACAGCCGCTTCCTGCTGCCGCATCTTATGGACTACACCGGATGGGCGCTGTTCATCGACGGCGACATGCTCGTGCGCGCCGACATCGCCGAACTGTGGGACATGCGCGACGACAGCAAGGCCGTGATGTGCGTGCACCACGACTACAAGACCAGGGCCGCCACCAAATATCTGGGATCGAAGAATGCCGACTATCCCCGAAAGAACTGGTCGAGCGTCGTGCTGTGGAATTGCGGCCACCCCGCCAACCGGGTGGTGACGCCGGATTTCGTGATGAAGGCCACCGGCGCCCAGCTGCACCGCTTCACCTGGCTCGACGACAACCTGATCGGCGAAATTCCGAAGGTCTGGAATTGGCTGCCCGACGAATTCGGTGCCAATCCCGACGCCAAGCTGCTGCACTGGACGTTGGGCACGCCCTGCTTTCATGAATATGCAGCAGCACCCATGGCCAGCGAGTGGCACCGCGAAAAGCTGCTGACGGATTTCTGCCTGCAACGCGTGATCGACGGCCCGTTCGACAACGACTGACCGCCGATCGGTTGGCTACATTTCCGGCTGCGGGATCCCCTTCGCCGCGCAGGCCGCCTTCACCGTGTTGTAAAGCAGGCAGGCGATCGTCATGGGACCGACGCCGCCGGGCACCGGCGTGATGGCGCCCGCCACCGCCTCGCAGGAGGCGAAGTCGCAATCGCCGACCAGCTTGCCCTTGCCGTCACGCTCGATGCGATTGATGCCGACGTCGATCACCGTGGCGCCAGGCTTCAGCCAGTCACCCTTGACCATCTCCGGGCGCCCCACGGCGGCAATCACCAGATCGGCGCGGCGCACCACGCCGGGCAAGTCCCTGGTGCGCGAATGGGCGATGGTGACGGTGCAGTTCTCGGCCAGCAGCAATTGCGCCACCGGCTTGCCGACGATGTTGGAGCGGCCGATGACCACCGCCTCAAGGCCGTCGAGCTTGCCCAGCACATCCTTGGCCAGCATGACCGAACCGACTGGCGTGCAGGGCACCAGCGAATCCTGTCCGGTCGACAGCTTGCCAACATTCACAACATGGAAACCATCGACATCCTTGGCGGGGTCGATGGTGGTGAGCACCTTGGTGGAATCGATGTGCTTGGGCAGCGGCAGCTGCACCAGAATGCCATGCACCGCAGGGTCCTTGTTGAGTTTCTCCACAAGCGCCAGCACGTCGGCTTCCGGCGTCTCGGCAGGCAGCTTGTGCTCATACGAGTTCATGCCGACTTCGACCGTCTGCTTGGCCTTGTTGGCCACATAGACCTTGGAGGCCGGGTCTTCGCCCACCAGCACCACCGCCAGGCCGGGCGTCAAGCCATGGCCGGCCTTCAGACCATTCACCGCCTTGGCAATCCGTTCCCTGAGACCCGCCGCAAAGGCTTTGCCGTCGATCAGTTTCGCCATGTTCAATTTTCCTTCCCTGCATTCACGATTCCGGCGATCAATGCCTCAAGTCCTGCCGGATTTCCAGTCACAAGAAGCGTCTTGTTGCGATCCGTTTCCCCGGCAACGAGGCTGAGCGACGACTTGGGCAAGCCGGCCGCCTTGGCGATGGTCTCGATAACGGCCTTGTTGGCCTTGCCCTTGTCCGGCGGCGCCGTCACTCTCACGGCAAGCGACACATGGCCGGCCGCATCCGTGTGGAGGCCAGCCACAACGTCACGCGAAGACTTGGGGGTAACACGGACGGCGAGCAGGAGCCCGCCCCTGCCGGGCCGCAGCGGCGAGGTCACATCAACAGCCGCGAACCGTAATAGGCGACGAAATATTTGACCACCTGGAGGCCGAGCAACAGGATGATGGGCGAAATATCAATGGCGCCCAGGTCCGGCAACATGCGCCGGATGGGCCCCAGCAATGGCTCTGTCAGCCGCCTCAGGGCATAGCCGATCTGCCGCACGAAGGGATTGGCGCCGTTGATCACGTTGAAGGCCACCAGCCAGCTCATGATGACGGTGGCGAGGATCACGTAGAAATACAGATCGAGCACCGTCAGGATCAGCCAGAGAAAAGGATTCATCATCATCTCGCGCACCTTGTCATTTGCTCCCATGTAGGGCGCTGGAGCCGCGCAAGCAAGCTTGACGCTTCCCGGCCGCCTGGACTATAGCTCCGCCACCTGTGTTGGGGGCGGTAGCTCAGTTGGGAGAGCGCGGCGTTCGCAATGCCGAGGTCAGGGGTTCGATCCCCCTTCGCTCCACCAGGTTCACATCCAGACAATTTCAAGAATAGTCGAACCCCCTGAAAGACCGGGTGTCTTGCCACATATTTGATCCGACTGAAGCCAGTAGCGTCCATTGACAGCCGGGGGGCTGAATGAGCAGCTCAAGCTGACGGTTGCAGCAATTGGACGCTCAAGGGTCCTGTGACGCCTGCTCAGAAAGCCGCAAGCGGCTGAGGGTGTACCATAAGAACTGCCACCTGGCACATCGACGAACCAGAAATCATTCGCCGCTCAAACTTCCAAATCTCTGCAAGGGGAGCGGACCTCGGATACAACTGGATGCTCTTGTGCTTCTTGGATGCAGCGCCGGCATCAGTGGCTGGCGAAAATCTGGCGCAATGCCAGCATGCCCTTTCGCGTCGTCCGCTCGTCGGAGGACGCAAAACCCATGACGAGGCCGGTCTTGCCGTTCCCGTGCTGGTAATGGATCGACAGTGGCTGCAGGCTGATACCCACTTCATGGGCCCGCATGACGACATCGCGTTCGTCTAGGCCAGCATTGAGATAGCCGACGATCTGGATGCCGGAACCGGTCGGGCGAAGGGTCAGCCAGTCCTTCAGATGCTTTTCACAGCTTTCGATGAAATATTGCCGGCGCTGCGCGTAGAGCCGACGCATGCGGCGCAAGTGGCGGGTCAAGTGACCCTCGGCCATGAAATCGGCGAGTGCTGCCTGGGTCAGCAGTGGGGCGAAATGGCCTGTGGCGCTGAGTGCTGCCGTCATGCGGCTGCCGATCTCGGGCGGCACCACCATGAAGCCCAGCCGCATGGCCGGAAACAGCGTCTTGGCGAAGGTGCCGACGAACACCACGCGGCTTGAATCATCGAGGCCCTGCAGGGCCGGAATGGGCTGTCCCTGGAAGCGGTATTCGCTGTCGTAGTCGTCCTCGACGATCCAGGCGTTCCATTGTTCGGCGAAGCGGATGAGGTTGAGGCGCTGTTCCATCGGCATGGTGACGCCCAGTGGATGGTGACAGCTCGGCGTCACGAAGATGAGGCGCGGCGGCGGCGCGGGCGGCGTGAGGGTCCAGCCTTCGGGCCCCACTCTCAGTGGTTCAAGCTTGGCACCCGCCGAACGGAACGCGGCACTGGCGCCATAATATCCGGGCTCCTCCATCCAAACCGTGTCGCCGGGATCGATCAGCAGACGGGCGAGAAGATCGAATGCCGACTGGGCGCCGTTCGTCACGACGATCTGCTGGGCCGTGCAGTTGACACCACGCGACACCGTGAGATAGCGCGCCAGCGCCTCGCGGAGTGGCGGGTAGCCTTCGACGTCGTAGGCCCCGAACAGATCGTTGCGCGCCAGCTTGGCGCGGCGGGCAAGGAGCTTCGACCAGGTATTGAAGGGAAAATTGTCGGGATCGGGCATGCCCGGATGAAAAACCAGGTGGCGGGGATCGCCATGGTGGTAGCGTTGGGCGCCGAGCAACTGGCCACGCACCGACAGGCGCCCGCCGCGGCTTTCCGGCGCCATCGCGGCGGGCCTGCGATCCGGCAGATCGACCACCAGCGGCGGCGCTCCCTTGCGCAGTTCCACAAACCCTTCGAGTGCCAGCTGGTCGTAGGCCGCGATCACCGTGTTGCGGCCGATCTTCAGATCGCCCGCCAGCACGCGGGTGGAGGGCAAGGCCGTTCCGCTGGCCAGAGCGCGACTCTGGATCAGCCGCCGGATCTGGTCATAGAGCTGGCGATGCAGGTTGGCGGCTGCCGATGCATCCAGGATGATCGATTCAATATCGAAGACGGCCGTCATGGTGGTTCCCGATTTTGATCAAGAACTGGTTCTGATCCTATGACCACTTTGCCTCTAATGTGGCCCGTCGACAATGCCGGAATCCAAGCTTCCTGGAGTTCAAATCATGTACATCGTCGGTGAAGAAGAGATCGAGGCGCTCGCGAAGGTCATCCGCAGCAAGGCGCTGTTCCGCTATGGTGTCGGCCATGAGTGTGACCGCTTCGAGGAACGCTATGCGGACTATCTTGGCGTCAAGCACTTCGCGCTTTCGGCCAGCGGCAGCAATGCCATTCTCGCCGCCCTCGTGGCGCTGGGAATCGGTCCGGGCGACGAGGTCCTGATTCCTGCCCACACTTACATGGCGACCGCCACATCGGTACTGGCGGCGGGCGCCATTCCGGTGATCGTCGACGTCGACGAGAGCATCACCATCGATCCCAAGGCGGTGGAAGATGCAATCGGCCCGCAGACCCGCGCCGTCATTCCGGTGCACATGTGGGGTGCGGCCTGCAACATGGGCGCGATCATGGACATCGCCAAGCGCCGCAATCTCCTGGTGATCGAGGATTCCTGCCAGGGTGTGGGCGGCGGCTACGAAGGCCGCAAGTTCGGTTCCATCGGCCACATCGGCGCGTTCAGCTTCAATTTCTACAAGAACATGACCTGCGGCGAAGGCGGTGGCATCGCGGTCAACGACGACCATCTCGCCAAGCGCGTGCGCGGTGCCATCGATCCCTGCCACTTCTACTGGAACGGCCGCGACAGCGAGGAGAAGCCCTTCGCCGGCAACGGCGCCAGGGCGTCCGAACTGATGGGGGCCATGCTCAATGTCCAACTCGACCGGCTCGACGGCATGATCTCCGCCATGCGCGCCGAAAAGCGCAGGATCCTGGGCGCCACCGCCTCCCTCGGCAACCTTGGCCTGAAGCCGACGCCGATGAACAGCGCCGACCACGACTGTGCGACCCATGTGATGTTCACCATGCCCTCGGCTGCCGCCGCCAAGGCCTTCACCGAGGTGTTTCCAAATGTCATTGCCGGCAAGACCGGCCGCCACACCTATACCGAATGGGACCAGGTGCTGCTGGGCGCCGGCGCTGCCCACCCTGCCATGAACCCCTACCTGATGCCGGCCAACGCGCCATGCCGCAAAACCTACTCGATTGACATGTGCGCGGCGTCGCTCGACATCCTCAACCGCACGGTGATGGTGCCGACCAATCCGGAGCACACCGATAGCCAGATCGAGGACATCATTCACAACATCGGAACGGCGAGCCGTGTCGCACTCGGCGGCATGTCTTTGGCCGAAGCCGAACTGCGCAACGTGCAGCCCCTCGACATTCAGAAATTCGACGCCATGGAGCGCGAGGCAGATGACGAGCGGCAGGCGGCGCTCGCAAAGGGAGCAAGATAGAGAACTCAATGCGCTGTGTCCGCCAGAAGCGGACCCAGCACATCACGAAGGAACCAGTGCTGAAGGCAACGACCCATGAAGTGATTGGCAACTGGTCTGCCTGGCTCTTGTGCGGGCAGGACAACAACAGGAGGAAGCAATATGCGAAATCTCTTCAAGATGACGGCCCTGGCCCTGGGGCTGGTCGGCTGCATGAGTGCGGCGGCCAGCGCCGAAGGCCTCAAGGACCCGAAAGACGTTCACATCGCCTTCGTCGTCCATGGGTCGGCGTCCGATCCCTACTGGTCGGTGGTCAAGCGTGGTGTCGACGACGCGGCCAAGTTGACCGGCGCCCAGGTGCAGTACCTGTCGCCACAGGTCTTCGACGAGGTCGAACATGCCCGCCTGATCGATGCGGCCATCGCCACCCAGCCGGACGGCATCGCCGTTTCCATTGCCGATGCGGACGCCATGCGTGGACCCGTCGGCCGCGTCATCGCTGCCGGCATTCCGGTCATCAATGTCGACTCCGGCGAAATACCGGGTCAGGAGATGGGCGTCACACTCTATGTCGGTACGGTGTCGGAATATGACTCGGGTGTCAGGGCCGGCAAGCGCCTCGCCAAGGATGGCATTCTAAAGGTCGTCTGCATCAATCATGAAGTCGGCAATACCAGCCTCGACGACCGTTGCCGCGGCCTGAACGACGGCCTGGCACCTTCGGGCGGCGGCACCGAGGTCGTCGCCGTGACGCCGGACCCGGCCGACATCCAGCGCCGGACCGAAGCCTATCTGTCGGCGCATTCGGAAGTCCAGGCGGTGTTCGCCATGGGCGCTGGCGCATGCAATCCGCTGATCCAGATGTTCCGCGAGAAGGAGCTGTTCGGCAAGCTGAAGCTCTACACCTTCGACATCTCTCCGGAAGTGCTCGACTCCATCGCCGCTGGCGAAATGGGTTTCGGCATGGATGCGCAGCAGTACCTCATGGGATTCCTGCCGGTGCTCTATCTGGTCGAGAATGCCACCCACGGCTTCTGGCCCCTCAACAGCGTCTATACCGGGCCGCTGTTCGTCGATACGCCTGACAAGGCCAAGGGCATGCTGCAACTGGCGAAAGAAGGCATCCGCTGATCTTGCCGCTCACTGTCCGGGGAGTTGCGCATTGTGCGCTCCCCGGTCTTAATGGAAGACGATTGCAGCGGCTGGACAATGACTCCGATGGATCAGGGCGCCCGACGGCTTGCCGGTACCGAACAACCGGGCACGAACGCCGGGGTGGTTTCTAAGCATCGCGACGGGCCCGACGAACGGGTCAGGCATACGGGCTGGCTGATGCGGCTCTTGCGCCGTCCCGAATCCGGAGCCGCCGGTGGGCTTCTCGCCGCCTTTCTGATCTTTGCCTTCCTGCCCGGCGCCGGCGCCCTGTTCTCGCTTCAGGGGTCGATGACCTTTCTGACGCTGTCGGCCGAACTCGGCGTTCTCGCCAGTGCTGCCGCCCTTCTCATCATCGCCGGCGAGTTCGACCTGTCGGTCGGCTCGATGATCGGTTTCGCCGGCGTGGTGATCGGGCTTACGGTGCGCGAGCTCAACATGCCGCTGTGGGGCGGCATCGCGTCTGCCTTCGCCGTCTCGGTGATCGTGGGTTGGTTCAATGGACTGATCGTGGTGTCCACGCGGCTGCCGTCCTTCATTGTGACACTTGCGTCGCTGTTCATCCTGCGCGGCCTGTCGATCGGGCTCACCCGCGGCATCACCGGGCGCACCCAGATTCCCTATATTCTCCAGGATGTTCCCGATCCATGGGTCGCCTCGCTGTTCAACGGGCATATCCTGCGCGGCCTGTTCCAGTGGATGGGCGACATGGGCTGGATCGCAACCCGCAGCGATGGCGTGCCGTTCATTCCCGGCATCCCGATGTCCATCGTCTGGTGCGTCGGCATCGCCGTCGTGGCAAGCTGGGTGCTGACCAGCACCCGGTTCGGCAACTGGATCTATGCTTCGGGCGGCGATGCGCTGGTGGCCCGCAATGTCGGCGTGCCGGTGTCGCGGGTGAAGATCGTGCTGTTCATCTGCACGGCTTGCGCTGCGACACTCGTCGCCACTATTCAGGTCACCGAGGCGGGTTCCGCCGACACGTTGCGCGGCACGCTCAAGGAGTTCGAGGCCATCATCGCCGCGGTGATCGGCGGGGTGCTGCTCACCGGCGGCTACGGCACCGTCTATGGCGCCATTCTGGGTACCCTGATCTTCGGCTTCGTGCAGATGGGCATCTTCTACACCGGCATCGACACCGATTGGTTCAAGGTCTTCCTCGGCGCCGTCATCCTCGCCGCCGTCCTCGTCAACAACTACATTCGCGCCAAGGCGCTGGGTGAAGGAGCACGCTAACCATGGTTCCGGCAATGGAATTGCGCGGCGTCTCCAAGCATTTCGGCTCGGTGATCGCGCTGCAGGACATCGATATCAAGGTGCATCCGGGCGAGGTCCACTGCCTGCTGGGCGACAATGGTGCGGGCAAGTCGACGCTGATCAAGATCCTGTCGGGCGTGCACCGCCCGTCCAGAGGGCAGATCTTGGTCGACGGCAAGGAAGTCCAGTTCCGCTCACCCCGCGATGCGGCGGAATATGGCGTGGCCGCCGTGTTCCAGGATCTCGGCATGATTCCGCTGATGAGCATCTCGCGCAACTTCTTCCTCGGCCGCGAACCGGTGAAAGGAATTTTTCCCTTCTCCCGTTTCGACAAGGAGAAGGCCAACGCTGTCGCCCGGCAGGCCATGGCCGACGTCGGCATCGACATCCGCGATCCGACACAGGCGGTGGGCACATTGTCGGGCGGCGAGCGCCAGTCGGTTGCCATCGCCCGGGCCATTCATTTTGGTGCCCGGGTCCTCATTCTCGACGAGCCCACTTCGGCGCTGGGCGTCCACCAGGCGGCCAATGTGCTGAAGTTCACCATTGAAGCGCGTCTGCGCGGTCTTGCTGTGATCTTCATTTCGCACAACATCAACCACGCCTATCCGGTCGGTGATATGTTCACGATGCTCAATCGCGGGCGGAACACCGGCACCTACAAGAAATCCGAGATCACCCGCAACGAGGTGCTGTCGATCATGTCGGGCGGCGAAGACATGGAAGCCGTCGAGCGAGATCTCGAACGCCTGCTCGAGAGTGTCAGGCCGGTCCAAGGCTGATGAGCCCGACGGAGAAGCAGGTCGTCATCCACGCCGATGATCTGGGCGCCAGCCACGGCGCCAATGCCGCCTTTGCGGAACTGTCGGGGCTTGGCGTGTGCACCTCGGGCTCGGTCATGGTGCCCTGCCCGTGGTTTCCCGAAGTCGCCGCCATGGCGAAGACCGATCCGTCGCTCGACATCGGCGTTCACCTGACACTCACCAGCGAAATGGCGCATTACAAATGGCGCCCGCTGACCGCACCACCGGCTTCTGCTGGGCTGACGGACGATCGTGGCTATTTCTTCGCCGACGTCGCTACATTGCGTGCGAGAGCGAAGCCTGACGCCGTAGAGGCGGAACTGCGGGCCCAGATCGATATGGCGCTCCGGTCGGGCCTCGATGTCACTCACCTCGACGATCATGCGGGTGGAGTACTGGCACCTGAATTCCGCGACATCTACCTCCGCCTCGGCATCGACTACGAATTGCCGATCCTGGTGACACCGAGCCTCACGACCTATGGCGGCATTCACAATCTGCAGGGCGTCGAGGACGACGCCTATCAGGCATGGGCGGCCGATGTCGCGCATCACGGCTTCCAGCTGTTCGGCCGCATCCTCGAAACGCCGTGGCAGCGCACTGAGCCAGCCGAAGCGGCCTACCGCGACATGGTCGGCCAGATCGAGCCCGGACTCAGTTTCATGGCGATGCATTTCACCAAGCCCGGCGAGATCGAGGCGATCGATCTCGACTACAACCATATCCGGACGGCGGAATACGGCCTCTTCCGGTCGGATAAATTCAGAGCGTGGCTGAACGAACAGAATTTGACATTGATCGGCATGTCGGAATTTCGTTCCAAGCTCCGAACGACGTAGTGCCAATGCCCCTCGATGATGCATATAGAGAACCAAACCAGTCGGTTCAGCGCATTACGCACGAGTAGACCTTCGCTCCACCAGGTCTTCCTGTGAAATTCCCGGACTCTCCGCCGGCGTGAATTCCGCCGTTACAGCCATCAGAGTTCGAGCTGCACCTTCATGCTGCCCGGTGGCTTCTTGCCCGCCATGATGTCTGCGACCCCTTCGAGTGGCAGACGATGGGTGACCAAATCACGGATTCCAGGGCCGATGGCGTTGATGACGTCGAGTGCAGCGGGAATATTGTGGTTCAGCGAATGCGTGCCGAAGAGCGAGAGTTGCCGTCTGAATATCTCAAATGGCGAAATCTCGATCCGCGCGTCCTTCGGACAAACGCCAAAGAACAGGGCCGCGCCTCCATTGGCTGCATAGTCGACGATGGATCCCGCAACTGCAGCTGAACCGGTCGCATCGACCACAAGATCGCAGCGCTGCCGAAGGGCGGCAAGCTCCGGGGTTCCGACGGCCACCGTCATCAAGCCGTGTGTCGCGGCCCGCTCCAGACGTGCCGGGTCAAGATCGGCCATGATGACCTCGCCTGCCCCGCGGACCTTGAGCGCCAGCCCCATGAGCAGTCCCATTGGCCCGGTGCCGATGACAAGCGCGCGCGCGATTTGGCGTCCCTCAAGCGGCGAGAGTCCATTCAGCACGCACCCCATCGGCTCAGCGAGCGCCGCAACATCGAACGGCATATCCCCGATCGGATACACCCTGTCGGCGCGCACCACACTGAGCGCGGCAAAGCCGCCATTGACGGTCACGCCATAAGCGCCAAGATGCTCGCACAAATGTGCCCATCCGCGCTGGCACGCCTGGCACGTGCCGCATTCGAGGTTCGGGTCAATCACTACCCGGGCGCCAGCGGCCAGGTTTGCGACCCCTGGCCCGACCTCGACCACTTCGCCGGCATATTCGTGCCCCGGTACCACCGGAAAGGCGGACGTGCCGTAGTTCGAATGCATCACGTCGAGATCGGTATGACAGAGGCCACTCGCGCGCACTCGCACCACCACTTCGCCTGGACCTGCGACCGGATCAGGCAGTTCAGCGACTTCAACCCGGTCCTTTTTTGGAAAGACTATGGCTTTCATTTCCGTCTATCCCTTCAAATAGGCCTTCATCGCCGCCTCGACGCCTTCGTCCCAGATCATCTTCAGCCATCTGGAAAAGGCATCCGCGAAGACCGGCTTGTCGGCGAGGTTGCCGTAGTACTGGCGCATCTCAAGCCACGCTTTCGGGTCGTCCTTCGCGTTTTTCGAAACCGCCATGAGCTCGTCCCAGAACGGATCGTTGGGTTCGATGACCTCACCGTTCTCGCGGGTGCCGAAGCACTGGCGGCACCACGCCGCCTCGACCAGGGCCAATCCCTCGACAGGTGTTCCTGCCGCCACCGCCTCGCGGATCGTAGGGATGACCATGCCGGGATGGCGGGACGATCCGTCAAACGCGATCCGCCGTGCCGTGTCGACAATCGCCGGATTGGCGAAACGTTCGTCGATCAACTCGAAATATTCCTGCGGCGTCTTGCCTGGAACCGGCACCACCAGCGGCACGATTTCTTCCATCTCGACCTTCTTGAAGAAGGCACGGATCGTCTCGTGCCGCATGATGTCCGAGACGACCGAGATGTTCATGATTTCGGCAACGTTGGCGAAGGTCTGGTGGCCGGCATTGAGGATGCGGATCTTCTGCATCTCGTAACCGTGAACGTCGTCTGAAAACTGCGCGCCAACCTTGTCCCAGTCCGGCCTGCCTTGGCAGAACTTGTCCTCGATGACCCATTGCCGGAAGTTCTCGTGTGTCACCGGCACTTCATCGTCAATGCCGAACTCCTTGGCCAGCGCCAGCTCCTTGGGGCCGGTGGCCGGCACGATGCAGTCGACCATCGCGTTCGGGAAGGTGCAATTGGCGTCGATCCACCCGGCAAGCGCCGGGTCAGAGAGACGCGCCAGCGACACAATGGTCTGGCGCAGGATATTGCCGTTGCCTTGCAGGTTGTCGCAACTTTGGCCGCTGAAGGGGCCGACGCCCCGGTCGCGCCGAAGTTTCAGAGCGGCAACCATTGCACCGAAAGCGGTCTTCGGTTTGTCCGGATTGGCAGCATCGTGAACGATGTCAGGATGGCCCGCATCGAACGACTTGGTGGCCGGGTCAATGTAGTATCCCCCCTCGGTGACGGTGAGCGACACAATGCGGATATCGCGCTGGGCCATGCGCTCGATGAGGGCGGTATTGCCCTCGGTGACGGGCACATAATCGATCATCGAGCCCACCACCTCGGCCGAAGTCCCCGAAGGATCGAGTTCGATCAGGGTCGTCAGGTAATCCTGCTCTTCCAGCTTCCGGCGCTGCGCTGCGTCATAGCTGCGGACCCCCGCACCGATGATCGCCCAGTCCAGAGCCAGCCCCATCTGCATCAAGCGGTGGAGATACCAGGACTGGTGAGCGCGATGGAAGTTGCCGAGCCCGATATGCACAATCCCGGGCGAGAGCCTTGTGCGGTCGTAGCCGGGACGCTTCACGGCTTCCGGGAGTTGATTGAGGGTAGCGTTGGACAGTTTCACGGTCATGGCGAGACCTTTCCTTTCAAATCAAGACGGCCGCGACCCCAAGGGAGCCGCGGCCGCAACATCCGGCACGGTTCCCGGCGTCAGCTCATCCAGTTGCCGCCGTCGACATTCAAGGTCTGGGCGGTGATGTAGCGTGCCTCATCCGTAGCAAGAAACACGCACGGGTCTGCCACGTCGCGCGGGTCTCCCATGCGGCCAAGAGGCACGGCCTCTCCGACTTCACGCTTCTTCTGGCCAATCGGCTTTTTCTCGTATTCGGCGAACTGAGCATCGACCACATCCCACATCGGCGTGTCGATGACGCCCGGCGCAATGGCATTGACGCGGATCTTATCCTTTGCGAGTTCCAGTGCCAGAGATTGGGTCAGCGAAATCACGGCGGCCTTGGTCGAACAGTAGATGGTGATGTTGGGCTCTCCCCGTCGCCCGGCCTGGCTGGCAAAATTCACGATGACGCCACCACCCCTCTTCTTCATTGAGGGGACAACTGCCTGAATTGTAAAGATCGTGCCGCCGACATTGACGTCGTACTGTCGGCGGTAGTCTTCGACGGTTATCTTGTCGATAGAGGCCATGTTGAAGATACCGGCATTGTTGACGAGAATGTCGATCCCGCCCCAGGCCTTTTCGACTGCCGCAACACCCGCGGCAATCGAGGCCGTGTCCGCAACGTTCATCGCCACCGCCATGCCCCCAATCGCGGCAGCGGTCTCCTTGGCATCGGCTTCACGGAGATCCGCCACCGCCACTTTTGCGCCGGCCTTGGCATAGGCTTCGCAGATGGCACGGCCGATGCCGCGGGCACCACCGGTCACGAGCGCAATTTTTCCTTCCAGTCGCTTCATGCGAGTCTCAGTCCTTCTTTGTCAAAACGATGCAGATTGTCGAGATGAGGGGTAAGGCTCACCTTGTCTCCGTATTTGAAATCGACCTCGCCATCAGCCCGAACCGTGAGAGGCTCCTTGAATCCGTTCACGTTGACATGGAAAAACGTGTCGCTGCCAAGATGTTCGGAGACGCCAACGGTTCCTGTCCAACTGCCCCCGGCCGTGCCAATCTCGATATGTTCCGGACGGATACCGATGGTGTGTGCTCCGTGTTTCTCGGCCTCCTTGCCTTCGATGAAGTTCATCTTCGGCGAGCCGATGAAACCGGCGACAAACTTGTTGCGCGGATGCCGGTAGAGTTCGAGCGGACTGCCGGTCTGCTCGATGACGCCGGCATGCAACACCACGATCTTGTCTGCCATGGTCATGGCTTCGACCTGGTCATGGGTGACGTAGATCATGGTCGTCTTGAGCCGCTTGTGGAGTTCGCTGATTTCAAGACGCATCCCGACGCGCAAGGCGGCATCGAGATTCGACAGGGGTTCGTCGAACAGGAACGCCTCGGGTTCCCGCACGATGGCTCTGCCGATGGCAACGCGCTGGCGCTGGCCGCCGGAAAGCTGGCCCGGGCGGCGGTCGAGATAATCGGTCAGATTCAGGACCCGCGCAGCTTCTGCAATGCGCTTGTCCTGTTCGGCCTGCGGCATTCCCGCCATCTTCATCGGGAAGGCAATGTTCTTGCGAACCGACATGTGCGGATACAGCGCATAGGACTGGAAGACCATGGCCAGGCCGCGCTTGGCGGGCGGAATGTTCGTGGCATCCTTGCCGTCGATCATGATCTGGCCGCTGCTGACATCTTCGAGGCCCGCGATCAGGCGCAGCAAGGTCGACTTGCCGCAACCGGATGGGCCAACGAACACGACGAACTCGCCATCTTCGATTTCAAGGTCTGTCGGCTTGATGACCTTGACGGTGCCGAAATCCTTGGTGACCTGCTTGAGCGTGATCTTCCCCATGATCATTTATCCTTATTTGACGGCGCCGAAGGTGAGGCCACGGACCAGTTGCTTCTGGCTGAACCAGCCCATGATGAGAATTGGCGCGATGGCCATGAGCGAGGCCGCCGAAAGTTTTGCGTAGAACAGGCCCTCCGGGCTCGAATAGCTGGCGATGAACGCCGTGAGCGGGGCTGCCTGCGCCGCGGTCAGGTTCAGCGTCCAAAAGGCTTCATTCCAGGCGAGGATGATGTTCAGCAGCACCGTCGAGGCCATGCCGGGAATCGCCATGGGTGTCAGAACGTAGAGAACCTCTTCCCTGAGCGATGCCCCGTCCATGCGGGATGCCTCCAGGATCTCACCCGGAATTTCTCGGAAGTAGGTGTAGAGCATCCAGATGATGATCGGCAGATTGATCAGCATCAGGACAGCGGTCAGTCCAATCCGGCTATCCAGCAGGCCCGTGTCACGGAAGATCAAGTAGATCGGCACCAGAACACCAACGGGCGGCATCATCTTGGTGGAGAGCATCCACATCAGCACATCCTTGGTGCGCTTGGCAGGCACAAAGGCCATGGCCCACGCAGCCGGAATGGCGATGACCAGCCCCAGAAGGGTGGACCCGATCGAGATGATCATCGAATTCGAGAAGTGCTTGAAGTAGTCCGAACGGGCCTGGACCGTGCTGAAGTTCTCCATCGTCCAGCCAGAGTTGAACAGAACGTCCAAAGGCGCCCTGATGGCGTCTTCTTCAGTCTTGAACGCGAGAATGATGACCCAGAGGATCGGAAAGAACATCAGGAAGGCCAGCGTTCCGGCAACCGCGGTATTGAAGGCCTTGGTCTTGTTGGAGACTGCGCGCGCCATAACCTCTCCTCCCTATGCGTCAAGGTTCTTGCCAATCATGCGCATCAGGAAGAACGCAACGATATTGGCTAGAATGATGGCGATGACACCGCCGGCACTTCCCATGCCCACGTCGAACTGCAGCAGGGACGATACGTAGATCAAATATGTCAGGTTGGTCGTTGCCGTGCCGGGGCCGCCGTTTGTGGTGACGAGAATTTCGGCGAAGACCGACAGCAGGAATATAGTCTGGATCAGGATCACAACGGTGATCGCCCGCGCCAGATGGGGGAGCATCATGTACCAGAACCGGCTTGTCCAGCTTGCGCCATCCATTTCCGCGGCTTCCAGTTGCTCCTGGTCAAGCGACTGAAGCGCGGTAAACAGGATCAGTGTCGCAAAGGGAAGCCATTGCCAGCTGACGATGATGATGATCGAAACCATCGGAATCTTGCCGAAGAAGTCGATCGGCTGAAAACCCAGGCCAGTGGCGATTTGCCCAAAGAACCCGTTCACCGGGTTCATGAACATGTTCTTCCAGACCAGGGCGGAAACGGTCGGCATCACGAAGAAAGGTGCGATCACCATGATGCGGATGATGCCCTGGCCGAACATGGGCCGGTCCAGCAGCAGGGCAAACAGGATGCCTCCGACAACCGTGATCAGCAGCACGCCGCCGACGAGAACAAGCGTGTTGATCATCGCCGCCTTGAAGCTCGGGTCGGTCACGAACCAGTAGTAGTTCTCCCAGCCCACGAAGGGGTTTCCGCTGGGCGTGAGCAGATTGTATCTCAGAAAGGAGAAGTAGATCGTCAGCACAAGCGGAACGATCATCCAGCCGAACAGAAGGATCACGGCAGGCGAGATCATCAACCGGGCGGCAGCGCGGGAAGCTTTGGTTGCCATGTGTTCCTCCCGTTGAATCTTTTATTGCGGCACGAAGAAAGGACCCACCCCGGTCATCTCTTCAAGGCTACACTACAGACATATCGGAGGTTAGAAAAGCGGGCCGATCCGCGGAGACCGGCCCGCCCTGGGAGGAGGTTACTTGATGTAACCGGCCTTTGTCATTTCGCGCGTCGCGAACTGCTGGCTGTTGGCCAGGGCCGTGTCCACCGACTGCTGACCAGCCAAAGCCGCGGCGATCTGCTGTCCGACATAGTTGCCGATGCCCTGGAACTCGGGGATCGCCACGAACTGGATGCCGGTGTAAGGCACCGGATCCTTCGTCGGATGGGTCGGATCGGCTGCGAAGATCGCGTTCTTGATGGTTGTCGAGAACGGCGCTGCCTTCAGGTAGCGCGGATCATCGGCAATCGAGGCGCGCGTGCCACTCGGAACGGCGACCCATCCCTCTGTCTCGCCGACCATTTCGAAGTATTGCTTCGAGGTACCCCACTTGAGGAAGTCCTTCGCAACGTCAGCCTTCTTCGAGCTTGCCGGAATGGCGAGCGCCCAGGACCAGAACCAGCCGGTTCCGTTGGACGTCACCTCTTTCGGCGCCTGGAAGAAATCGGTCACGTCGGCGACCTTCGAGTTTGCCGGGTTCTTGACGTCGTTGGCAGCCGAGGTCGCGTCGATCCAGGTGGCGCATTTGCCGTCCTTGAACAGGGCGCGGTTTTCATTGTGGCCATTGGCGGTCGCGCCCGGAGGACCGTACTTCGTCATCAGGTCGACGTAGTAGTTGATCGCGTTGTGCCACTCCGGGCTGTCGATCTGCGGCTTCCAGTCCATGTCGAACCAGCGGCCGCCAAACGCGTTCACCATCGGTCCGATGAACGCCATGTTCTCGCCCCAGCCGGCCTTGCCGCGCTGGCAGGTGCCGTAGACGCCATGGTCCGGATCATGCAGCTTCGCCGCCATGTCCTTGAACTGATCGTAGGTGATCTGTTCCGTCGGCTTGGCGATGCCGGCCTTCTCGAACAGGTCGGTCCGATAGTAGGTGAACGACGTTTCAGAGTAGAGCGGCACGGCATAGAGATGACCGTCGGCCGACAGGCTGTTCCGCACCAGCGGGAAGATGTCGTTCAGATCGTAGGCGGCGTCGTCAGCGAAATCGTCCAGCGGCGTGAGCCAGCCGTTCTTGCCCCAGATCGGCGTCTCATAGGCGCCGATGAAAACGATGTCGAAAGATCCGCCGCTGGTGGAGATGTCCTGCGTGGTCCGCTGACGGAGCACGTTCTCTTCCAGCACGACCCAGTTGATCTTGTTGCCGGTGGCTTCTTCCCACTTGGGCGCCAGCTTCTGCATCACGATCATATCGTTATTGTTGACAGTAGCGACCGTGATTTCCTCGGCAGACGCGTCAACGCCCGCGAAGCCGACAAACGCCAGCGCGGTGGCGCCGAGGAGAGTCCTAGTCAGTTTCATCTTATTACCTCCCAGTTTAAAGATGGTTGCACGTTGGGTTGCCAGTTGACTTAAGCGTCCGCCGTTTCAAGAGTCAACAAAAATTTACCCCCGTAAATTTTGCTATGCCGAAGACCGAAGAATGAGTTTGCCGTCAAACAGGTATTCATGGCGTTCGTTGTTGACGCCGTTGATCAGATCGAACAATACTTCGACGCTCTTTGTGGCAATGGATTCATAGTCTTGCGCAACAGTGGTAAGTGGCGGACAGGTGAAGCGCGACCACGGATGATCGTCATGGCCGGCAATGCGAAGTGCACACTCCTTGCCATGGCCGACGCGCAGTCCCTTTTGATAGGCGGCCGCGATCAGCCCGATGGCGATGCGGTCGTTGCTGCACAGAACGGTATTTGTGGGCAAGGCGCGTTCCGAGATGAGACGAAGACCGTTTTCAAGGCCAATCTGCTCGAAGTCCCACCCGCCACCGCCTGACGCCATGATCACTCTCGGATCATGGCCAAGGCGGTCCATGGCTTCCACATAGGCCTCCCGGCGCTTGTTCGCATTGGGATTGACCGGCGGCATCTCGAAGAAGCAAGGCGGCTCACCTGTCCTGCAGAGATATTCGACCAAGAGCGGAATGCTCTGGAAGTTGTCCGAGCCCACAAAAGCCTTGCCGACCGGCACATTGCTGTCGAAGACGACCGTCGGCACCTTGCGGGTAAAGATTTCGACGTTCTCGAGATCCGAACGCCGGCCAAGTGGAGCGATGAGTGCCCCCGCAGGCTTGAGCGATTGGAGTGTCGATAAGGCATTGTTTTCCAACTCCGTTTCGCCATGGGCACTGAACACGATCGGCCAGTAGCCGGCATCGATGCATTGCCATTCGATGAAGCGCACGATCTCGGCGAAGAACGGATCCGCAAGATACGGCACCAGGATTCCGATGGTCTTGGTCAGCTTCCGGTTCTGGTTGATCGCGAAGATGTTCGGCCTGTAGTCGAACCGGTCCAGTGCAATCTCGATCTTCGCCCTGGTCGACTTCCGCACGCTGTCGGGATCATGAAAAAACTTCGAAAGCGTCGGCCGGGAGATGCCGCTGACGGAGGCAAATTCCTCCATGTTGCGGATCCGGTTTTCTGTCATATGAGGCCACCTTTCTCGAGACATGCGCACGAAACGCTCACAACACACGGCCGCATGACACACCCGTAATTTCTTTACGCGCGGCGTGTTTAAATTGACACAGGTTAAGCATTATGGCAACCATTCCGTCAGCGGGATGCCTGGCGCAATCGCATCTACCGGAGGCACACATGAAGCGCGTTGTGGTGATAGGCGAAATTCTCGTTGAGGTCATGGCCGACACGATTGGCGAGGGATTTCTTGTCCCTCAACCTCTTACCGGGCCGTTCCCGTCAGGTGCTCCAGCAATTTTCGCCGACCAGATGGCCAAACTTGGTCACCCGGTCTCGATCATTTCGGCCGTGGGCGACGACGATTTCGGCCGCGTGAACATCGGCCGGCTGAAAAATGATGGCGTCGACACGCGCGCGGTCTACATCGACGGCGAACGCCCGACCGGCAGCGCCTTCGTCCGGTATCGCAAGGATGGCGCACGGAATTTTGTCTTCAACATCCGCCACAGCGCCGCCGGCCACCTTCACATGACGGAAAATGTCAGGGACGTCCTGGCAGCGGCCAATCATGTTCATGTCATGGGATCTTCGCTTTCAAGCCCGGAGTTCGTCGGCCTCAATCTCCAGGCCATCGAGAGTGTCCGCGCGCGTGGCGGGTCCGTATCCTTTGACCCGAATCTGCGAAAGGAAATCCTGTCTGCACCCGGCATGGCCGAAGCAACGAAGCGCATTCTCTCGCTGACAGACCTGTTCCTGCCGAGTGGTGACGAACTCACCCTCTTCACCCGCAGCAAGGATACGGCCGGCGCGATTGAGCAACTGCTTGCACAAGGTGTCCGCGCCATCGTCCACAAGCGCGGGATAGAGGGGGCGACCTACTATGACAAAGCGCGCAGCCTCGCTGTGCCTGCATTCAAGGTTGACGAGATCGACCCGACGGGTGCGGGCGATTGTTTCGGCGGCACCTTCACGACCTTCTGGTTGCGGGACGCCGATCCGCATGAGGCGCTGCGTCTCGCCGCGGCGAGCGGTGCATTGGCGGTCACGCGGCGAGGGCCAATGGAAGGCACCGCAGATTTGGAGACTCTGAAGTCCTTCATCAAGAATGCGGAAAGGGTGGCATGATGGCCGACGCTCTGAAGTCGCTTCCGACTGCCTATCATCGCGGAGAACACCTCGGCATAACGTCAGTATGTTCCGCGCATCCCGTTGTCATCGAAGCCGCACTGCAGCTGGCGCTGGAAACCGGCAAGCCGGCACTGATCGAGGCCACCTGCAACCAGGTCAACCAGGACGGCGGCTACACGGGCATGACACCGCTGGATTTCCGGCATTTCGTGGAAGGCATCGCCCGAAAGGTTGGCCTCGATCCATCCAGCATCATTCTTGGCGGCGACCACCTCGGCCCCAATCCCTGGAAAGGTCTGCCTGCCAGTCAGGCCATGGCAAAGGCCGAAGTCATGATCGCGGCATTTGTCGAGGCCGGGTTTTCAAAGCTTCACCTCGATACATCGATGGGATGCGCAGGCGATCCCGTGGCGCTTGCGGACGAGGAGACGGCCCGCCGCGCCGCGCAGCTCGCTGTCATCGCAGAACGCCACAAGGGCGCGGTCGATCCGGTCTATGTGATCGGAACCGAAGTCCCCGTCCCGGGAGGCGCCACACATGCCCTGGATCACCTCGAGCTGACACAACCGGCAGCCGTTGAAAAGACCTGGTCCGTTCATCGCGAAGCCTTCTTGGATTGCGGTCTGGAGGATGCCCTCGCCCGGGTCATCGCGCTGGTCGTCCAGCCAGGGGTGGAATTCGCTCACACGGATGTCGTTCACTTCGATCCGGCAAAGGCAAAGTCCCTTTCAGCCACGTTGCAGGATTTTCCGCAGCTCGTATTCGAAGCTCATTCGACCGACTATCAGACTGCGGCCGGCTTGCGGGACCTCGTTGCAATGGGGTTCTCGATCCTCAAGGTAGGACCCTGGCTCACGTTTGCGCTTCGCGAGGCGCTGTACAAGCTTGATGGGATTGCCGACATCATGGACAATCAGGTTCCATCCGGCCGTTTGATGGCGGCAATGGAAGCGGCCATGCTGGCCTCACCCGGCAATTGGGAAAAGTACTATGCGGGCAGCAAGCACGATCAGTGGATTCAACGGCATTTCAGCCTGTCGGACAGGATCCGGTATTACTGGCCCCAGCCCAGTGCCACCAGCGCCGTAGATGAATTGCTGACCAGACTGGGCGACCGGAAAATCCCGGCACCCGTCCTGCATCAGTACTTTCCAGAAATCGGCATGCAACCCGAACCGGCAACCGCCGCCGAATTGCTTCTTGGGTCAGTCAGGCGGGTCCTGGTAACATATCGGAATGCAACTGAGCCGGTTCCGTCACCGGCGTCATGATCCTGCAGATTTGCTCTGCGGCTATGAAACGCTGTGAATGATGTCCCAGTCAAGGCCGAAGCGCGCCAGGTATTTGCGCAGGCGATCGGCATCGTTGCTGCTCGCCTTCTTGCGGCGCGAGGCGGCGAAGAGCTTGCGGCCCGCCTCGCTGAGCGACAGGCTGTTGCGACAGACCTGAATGACGGTTGCGAGCTGGGCGCGATCGAAGATGTCATCTGGCCGACCAGCTGCTGCTGCCCATGGCACTCGGCGCGAGCGGGAATTTTATCACCCCCCTCCCGACCCGGCACACCCACACCAACACCGACACCATCCAGCGTTTTCTCGATGTGCCGGTGACGTTTGCCGCAGCGGGCAACGGGCTGTGGTCCGTTGAAGTTGGTGGAAATTGAAACCGGACGGCCGGGGTCTGCCATTTCACAAGCAGGACCCGATCCTGCAGCGCGACAAAAGGGGTCGATCCCCCTTCGCCCCCCAAGTCTATCCCTGAATACTGAGCCGATGCCCGCCATTCCGGCATGCGCCGATGCCGTCGTCAAACAAAATCCGGCTGCGAAGCAATTCTCAGTCGCAATGACAATCACCCATCAAAAACTGGACGGCCCAGACCCACCGGCCTCAGATATAGACGTCACTCAGCACATGGCCCGGCGTATCGTAAATCGTGACGCGCTGATCCCATGTATGGTTATTGTCGACATCGTAGATCGTCCGCTGGGCATAATTCGGCTCGCCCGTATCGTAGTAAAGCCATTTGGTCTTGAGCGCACCGGGTTCGGAATATTCTCGA
This sequence comes from uncultured Aestuariivirga sp., assembly GCA_964510815.1. Classification (GTDB taxonomy): domain Bacteria; phylum Pseudomonadota; class Alphaproteobacteria; order Rhizobiales; family Aestuariivirgaceae; genus Aestuariivirga. The sequence continues at coordinate 3,221 of CAZECZ010000018.1, read as the reverse complement.
ACCATCGTCTCCCAGGTCTTGGAATCGTCGTGGTCAAAATCGATGCGCTTCTGGTAAAGCTTCCCGCCCGCATCATAGGTGAAGGTCTTGTAGTCGAGCACGCCTTCGCCGACGTAGGCGAACAAGGTCTGATCCCATCTAAAGGCATCGTCCTGATCGTAATCTATCTTTTGAGAGTAGAGCGGCTGTCCGATGTCGTAAAGCGTCAGCTGAACGTCCAGAATGTCAGGGGCCGAGTAGGTGTATGTGATTGTGTTCCATGTGTAGGACCCCACCTGGTCATAATCGACCTTGGTTGCCCAGATAGCCTGTCCATCGTCGCGGTAAGTCCACTTGTAGTCCACGATGCCTGCGGCTGAATAGGTGGTCTCGATCGAGTTCCAGGACTTTGCATTATCCTGATCATGGTCGATGACGCGCATGAATTGCGGCTGATTGCCATCGTAGACGATCTTTTCGCGGTCCAGAAGGCCAGCAGAATCATATATATATTCCCATCGCTTGAATGGCTGATCCCTGTCCACGTCAAAGTCGTACAGCTTGTAATTGGTCAGCGTGCCGACAGGCCCCGCCGCCAACGTAGTCGCAACTTCCAGCGTCGATTTCGACAGCAGCGTCGAGCCGCTTTGCGCAATGATAAGGACGTTACCGGTCGTATTCACCTGGATCGCGCCATTGATCAAGGCCCCTAATGCATTCGCCACGACCGATGGCGTGCCCGTGTTGTTCGCCAGCACGATGTAGTCTTCCGTCGTGTAATCATGAACCGTCTCGGTGGCGTTAAGATCGGTGTTCGAAAACACGAACCAGTCGGCGCCCGTGCCGCCGGTAAACAGGTCAAAGCCCGACCCGCCGTACAGCCAGTCGTTGCCTGCGCCTCCGTTCATTTGGTCGTTGTTGTTCCCGCCATACAGCTGATCGTTGCCGCCCATGCCGTATAGAACGTCGGACCCGTCTTCGCCGTAGAGGATGTCGATCCCGCCCAGGAAAACGCCGGAATGGGCCTGGCCGGTTAGAGAGATGTTCAGCAAATATTCCTCGCCGCCCGAGAAGTTCTGCAGCCCCGTGCCGGCCAGATAGGCGCCGACCTGGATGTAATAGGTCCCGGCTGTGGCAAAGGTATAGCTCAGGTAGGGGTCCGCGAAGGATGAGCTGCCGCCACCGCCAGTCGTCGAGCTTGGTGAATCGTCATTGGCCGCGATCACATTGCCGCCGGAGTCGTAAAGCTGGAGCTCCATGTCGCGTGACCCGCCGATGGCATGGCTGCCATAGTCGAGGTCGATGGTGATGGTCTCGCCCGCGCCGACAACAACCTGGTACCAGTCCGTCTGTCCCGATGTTCCCGAAGCGTAAACCAGCGTATGCGGGATCGTGGGGTCGCCGACGTCGGGGCTTTCCTCGACATTCCAGGCGCTGACCGCACTGGTCAGGACGGACCCGGTACCCATCGCGGACCCTGCCGCCCCGGCCAGCCAGAACGTATTGATATCGCCCAGAATGAAATCGTCACCCGCACCGCCAAAAACGCCGGAATTGGCGTTTCCATCGCCATCCCAGTCAAACAGGAAATTGTCGTTTGCGTCGCCGTATAGCGGATCACCGGTGTAAAGAAGAGACATTTCGGACTCCTATGAGAACGAGTGCAGATTTTCTCGGGTCGTCGAGAACGAAGGTAATACCGCACACATGCTCCAGACATCCATGGATGAGATACTGCGGTAGGCGCCGACGGGATTTGGCAGACCAAACAAAAGTTCAAATTTTGGTAACATTTTGTCAAGCGGTGAAATACGGCAATGCGGGTTGACTGGCCGAGTATGTGATAACAGAGCAAATGACCGGGAAGCCGGTGAACATGATGACATTTTCTGCTCTGGTCGACTTGTGGCCATTTATTTCTAGTGCCGATGACAATCGCTGCAGGCTTTTGATCGACAAACACTCAATTCTGGACGCCGGAATGCGAATGGTCCAAGATTGGTGGCATGACTCAGATCCGCTTCGAACCCGCCGACTTCCACAACACCATTGGCAGCCATCCGCCGGCCCTGAAGGTCCGCGATGGCGCCACAGTTTCCGTGCGCACGCTGGACGCCCATGGCTTCGACTATCTCGGCAACAAGCCGGGCGATCGGCCCAATCCCATGAGCGGGCCAATCTTCGTCGAGGGCGCCATGCCGGGCGATGTTCTGCATGTCACCATTCACGCGATCGAGATGACGCGCGCCAGCGGCTGGACGTTCCAGACCCTGGCACCCAATGTCGTTGACCCGGACGCGGTGCCGCGCTTTCCGCCGCGCGAGAAGACGCAATGGGTGATCGACAATGCCGCAGGGCACGCGCGCCTCGCCGAACCGCCGGCCAGCCTCAAGGACTGGTCGGTGCCGATCGAGCCGATGATCGGCTGCTTTGGCGTCGCACCGGCTCTGGGCCAGGCGATCTCGACGGCGACCAGTGGCCGCAATGGCGGCAACATGGATTATCGCGGCTTCAAGCCCAGCGCGGAAGCGATGTTTCCCGTGGCCGTCGAAGGAGCATTATTCTTTCTGGGCGATGTCCACGCCTGCCAATGTGACGGCGAAATCGTCGGCACCGGTATCGAGACGGCGGCCGAGGTGACGGTGACCCTCAAGGTGATCAAGAACAAGACCATCGGCTGGCCGCGCGGCCGCAACGGTAGCGAAATCTTCGCCATCGGCAACGCCCGCCCGCTGGACCAGGCCCTCCAACATGCGACGACGGAATTGCTGAACTGGCTGATGGAGGACTATGCACTCGATGAGGTGGCGGCCAGCCATCTCATGGGGCAACTGGTGCGCTACGACATCGCCAATGTCTTCAACCCCGCCTACTCGGTCGCCTGCCGCATCGACACGGCGGCCCTGGCCTCGCTCAGGAAATGAGCCGTTTCAGGCTTTCGAGGGTGTCTGCTTCGGCAGCAGGCTTGTCCCACCGGATTCGCGCGATGCGCGGAAAGCGCATGGCGATGCCGGACTTGTGACGGCTCGACGCCTGCACCGCATCGAAGGCCACCTCGAAGACCAGCTTCGGCTCGACGCTGCGCACCGGTCCAAAGCGATCGATGGTATTCTGGCGAACGAAACGGTCGATTTCGGTCAGTTCCGCATCGGTGAACCCCGAGTACGCCTTGCCGACAGGCACCAGCCGCGGTTCGCCGTCAACTTCGGTCCAGGCGCCAAACGTATAGTCTGAATAGAAGG
>CAZECZ010000017.1:0-43307 GCA_964510815.1 uncultured Aestuariivirga sp. | reverse complement strand
CAGCTGTCTACATCGTCAGCACCGTTTGCTATTGGTTATGAGTCCTGAGCCTAGCCCTCGTCGTCGCCGTCGGTGCATTCGACACGTTTCATCACGGTGCATGAGCTGGTGCAGACGCCCTTGTCACCCAGACGCTTGGTCTGGAACAGCCCGGCCTTGTTTTCTGTGTCGTAGTCGTCGGCATATTCGTAACCCTTTCGGACGCAGAAGGCGTCGGCCTGCTTGTCTTCGTTACAAGGGCCGGGCCAGGAATAGCATCCATCAAGAAGCTTGCCGTTGATCTTCGGGTTCTTGAAGATCTTGCTGCGCGCGTCGGCGGGCGATGGTGCAGCGGCCAGCGCGGCAAAGACGGCCGCTGCTATCAAGGCAAGACCTGTCAGCCGTTTCATCCCGATATTCCTATTGTTGTCATTTTCTGATTTGCTACCGGAGTCCGAAGGCGCGGAGGCCAAAAACCTATGCGCGCGCCTTTCCGCTGTCAACGCGGGAACGTTGTGCGGGAGATCAGTCGTCAGTCCCGCATGGCGCGATGCACGCGATGGCGCAGGCGGCGCACACCAAGCCACACGAGGACGACCACGATCGGGACCGAAATCAGGCTCGCCAGCTTGGCGTCGAAGCCGGGCACGTACTTTTCCAGCCCTTCCAGGAGCTTTGCCACGATGCCGATCAGATAATAGCTGATGGCGACGACGGAGAGGCCTTCCACCGTCTCCTGCAGCATCAACTGCTGCCGCGCGCGCCGGTCCATCGAAGCCAGCAGTTGCTGGTTCTGGTCCTCCAAGGCAATGTCCACGCGGGTGCGCAGCAGGTTCGAGGCGCGTTCGCTGCGTTCAGCGAGGGACTTGATGCGGTCGTTGACGGCAGCACACGTGGCCATGGCGGGCCCGAAACGGCGATCCAGGAATACACTCACGCGCTGGAAGTTCATCACCTTCTCTTCGCCCAGCTCCTGGAGGCGCTTGTCGACCAGTGCGGCATAGGCGCGTGCCGCGGCAAACCGGTAGCTCGAGCGGTTGGAAATTTCCTCGACATCGCGGGCAATGCCGCTCAACCGGGTCAGGAGTTCGGCATCTTCCTCGCTCTCACGGGTCGCCTGCATGTCGGCCGTGACCTTGGAGACCGCGCGCTCCAGTGTCCCCAGTTCGGACTGGATGCGACGGGCCAGCGGCAGCGCCAGCAGCGCCATCATGCGGTAGGTCTCGATCTCGTGCAGACGCCGGATGACGCGGCCAAGCCGCAACGGCGTCAGGCCCTGGTCGTGGACCAGCATCCGAGTATAGCCATCCGCACCGATGCGGAAGTCGGTCCACACCGTGGCATATCCCGAGCTCACCTTCGATCCTGCGAGGTCCTCATGGCCGAAGAAGCGGGCGACGGCAGCCGCGTCCGGCACTGCATCCGCGGGTCCGAGAATACGGGTATGGATGCCGACGAGGCGCTTGCCCGGCAGCCCGTCGATCCAGCCGAGCGGCAACAACGCCAGCGCTTCGCCCTTGCCGCCATTGCCGTTTGCCACGACGCTCACCCGGTAGAATTCGCCGTGCCGCTCATACTTGAATTGACCACCCTCGATCTGTCCGACATGGTGGGGCACATTTTCGCCGGGTGGCTTGACGCCCAGCGCGTCGCAAAGCTGCCGGACATTGACCAGCGGATCGGGGTCCGTCTCGTCGATGGTGAAGGCCAGCTGGGTCACCCGCGACGGCGAGGCGACCGGCAGACCGGGCCTGCCGTGCAGCTCATCGTTCAGAGCATTGCGAAGTTCATGGTCACGCATGTCACGCCCCCCTGCCGGCCAGCATTAGGGAGGCCTTGAGGGCGGGTCAATGTGGCGCGGTTGCTGCCATCTTTTCGGCACCGCCAATGGGTTCTATGTAAGGCACATGAGAGCCGCAGATATCGTCAAATATCCGTTCTGGACACTGGCACTCGCCACCGGTGCGAAGTCCTTTCGCGATAACAAGGTGATCGGCTCGCCGTCGCTCAACCGCCTGGGTCTGCATGTGGCCCGAATCAGGCTGGCCCACAGCCTGGCATGGCGGCGGCGGGCATCGCTGGCGCATCTGGTGCCGCCGGAAGACCGGGAGGCCTTCACCCGCGATGGGTTCGTGGCGAAGCGGAACTTCCTCGACCCCGGCACCTTCGCCAGACTGAAGGAGCAGACGCTGGCCTACCGCGCCGAAGCCCGCGAGATGGTTCAGGGTGATACCATCACGCGGCGCATGGCGCTGGATGGTGCCGCGCGGAAGGCCATGCCGCTGGTCGACGGACTTCTGAGGCGCAAGGACTGGGCCGGGCTGATGCGCTACGTCGGCTCGTTCGACCAGGAGCCGCTCTACTATATCCAGACGATCCTCAGCCACGTGACTGACGCCGCACCCGACCCGCAGACCAACTTTCATGCCGATACCTTCCATCCCTCGGTCAAGGCCTGGTTTTTCCTGACCGACGTGGCCGAGGACGAGGGACCGTTCTGCTATGTGCCGGGATCGCACATCCTGACGCCGGAGCGGATCGCCTGGGAGCGCGAGATGAGCATTCAGGCGGCGCAGCATGCGGACAAATACTCGGCCCGCGGTTCGTTTCGCGCCAGCCTTGCCGACCTCGAGCGCATGAAACTGCCGAAGCCCGTCGCCTTCGCCGTTCCCGCCAATACGCTGGTGGTAGGCGATACGGTAGGTTTCCATGCCCGCGGCCACAGTGCAAGGCCGGCGCGCCGCGCCGAGATCTGGGCCTATGGCCGGCGCAACCCGTTCCTGCCCTGGACGGGGCTCGATCCGTTGAGCCTGCCGGGCCTCGCAGAGGCCCGCGTGCCGCTGCTGTGGAAAGCCCTCGACCGCGGGCAGGCGCTTGGCATTGCGCGCAACTCGTGGATCGACAAGGGCATGAAGCGGCCGCTCGATGACTAGAACCGTGTCATCAGCAGACGTGGGCCGCAAGGCCTCCAAGGATGTCCGACGCCAGCAGCTCATCGACGCCACCATCAAGGTGCTGGGCCAGAAGGGCTATGCGGCGCTGACCATTGCGGACGTCGCCAAGCAGGCGGGGCTCTCGGCCGGCATCGTGATCTTCCATTTCAACAGCAAGGACGAGCTGCTGGCCGATACCATGCAGTTCCTGGCGTCCGAGTATCGCAGCCACTGGCAAGCAGCACTGGAGAAGGCAGGCTCATCAGCGGCGGCCCGGCTGGAAGCCCTGCTGCTCGCCGATTTTGATCCCGCTGTCTTCACCGCCGAGAAGCTAGGCGCCTGGATCGCTTTCTGGGGTGAGACCCAGGGGCGGCCCACCTATGACCAAATCTGCTCGGTGCCCGATGCCGAACGCCAGTTGGCGACACAGCAGCTGTGCGAGGCCCTGATCGCCGAAGGCGCCTATCAGCTCGATGGCCATGTCACCATGCGTGCGCTGGAATCGCTCTGCGACGGGTTATGGCTGGGCGTGGCGGCCGATGGTGCCGGGCATCCGGGACGGGTGACGGCGACGGAGGCCCATGCCATCGTCCGCGCCGCGCTCAAGGCGTTCTTTCCCCGTGACTACCCGCTGCCGAAAAATTGAGTTACGTACCTCAGAAACCCTCTTCCGTCCCCCGGCAAAAGTTCTATAAGGGCGGCGCGGAATTCACAGTTTCATTCATTCGGAGGTTTTCATGACCAAAGTCCGTGTCGCCATCAATGGTTTTGGCCGTATCGGCCGCAATATCGTCCGTGCCATCTACGAGTCGGGCCGCAACGATATCGACATCGTTGCCGTCAACGACCTGGGGCCGGTCGAGACCAATGCCCACCTGCTGCGCTACGATTCCGTGCACGGCCGCTTCCCTCACGAGGTGAAGGTCGATGGCGACACCATCAATATCGGCACCGACTCCTTCAAGGTCACGGCCATCAAGGACCCGTCACAGCTGCCATGGAAGGAGCTGGGTGTCGACATCGCGATGGAATGTACCGGCATCTTCACCGCCAAGGAGAAGGCGTCGGCCCATCTGACCGCCGGCGCCAAGCGGGTGCTCGTGTCGGCACCAGCCGACGGCGCGGACCTCACGGTGGTCTATGGCGTCAACCACGACAAGCTGACGAAGGACCACATCGTCGTCTCGAACGCGTCGTGCACCACCAACTGCCTTGCACCGGTGGCCAAGGTGCTCAATGACGCCGTGGGCATCGACCATGGCTTCATGACCACCATCCATGCCTACACCGGCGACCAGCCGACGCTGGACACCATGCACAAGGATCTCTACCGCGCCCGCGCGGCGGCGATGTCGATGATCCCGACGTCGACGGGTGCCGCGAAAGCCATCGGCCTTGTCATTCCGGAACTCAAGGGCAAGCTCGACGGCACCTCGATCCGCGTGCCGACGCCGAACGTCTCCGTCGTCGATTTCAAGTTCGTCGCCAAGAAGAAGACCAGCGTTGACGAGATCAACGCTGCCATCAAGGCGGCGGCCGATGGCCCGCTGAAGGGCATCCTCGGCTACACCAACGAGCCCAATGTCTCGATCGACTTCAATCACAACCCGAATTCGTCGACCTTCCACATGGACCAGACCAAGGTCATGGAAGGCACGCTGGTGCGCATCCTGTCGTGGTATGATAACGAATGGGGCTTCTCCAACCGCATGGGCGACACGGCTGTCGCCATGGGCAAGCTGCTCTGACAAGGACCTGACGAAATGACCCGCCCGCTTCTGATTGCGCCATCGATCCTCGCCGCCGATTTTTCCCGGTTGGGAGACGAGGTCCGCGCCATCGATGCGGGCGGCGCCGACTGGGTGCATATCGACGTGATGGACGGGCATTTCGTGCCCAACATCTCGTTCGGCACACCCATCATGCAATCGATCCGGCCGGTGACGAAGAAGGTATTCGACGTGCATCTGATGATCGCGCCGGCCGATCCCTATCTCGAAAGCTTCGCCAAGGCGGGCGCCGACGTCATCACGGTCCATGCCGAGGCGGGGCCACACCTCGATCGCTCGCTACAGGCGATCCGTGCCATGGGCAAGAAAGCCGGTGTGTCGCTCAATCCGTCCACGCCCGCCTCGGTTCTCCGCCATGTGCTCGACCGGCTGGATCTCATTCTCGTCATGACGGTCAATCCGGGATTCGGCGGCCAGGCGTTCATTCCGGCCATGCTGGAGAAAATTATGGACGTCCGCGAAATGGTCCGTGGACGGAATATCGACATCCAGGTCGATGGTGGCATTACGGCAGCCAATGCGGCCGATGTCGTCCGCGCCGGTGCCAATGTGCTGGTGGCCGGCTCGGCGGTGTTCAAGGGCGACGACTACGGTGCCAATATCCGCGCCATCCGGACAGCCGCGACGACGATCTCGCTGTAAGGCCGATTAAGGTTTCTTTTCCACCCACTCGATGAATGCCTCGAACCACTTGCCGAGGTGGTCGCGCGTTTCGGCATCAATCAGGTTGCCGTCGTGGTCGAACTTCTCGGAATTGTGGTTCACGAAGATCTCTGGCCGCGGCATGACAATCGCCTGCAAGGCCTGCAGGTTCTGGCGGAAATGATACTGCGACCGTCCTGTGCCGAGATAGTGGCCGTCACCCGCTCCGACGATCCCCGTCCGCTTCCACTTCAGGAAGGCTGAACCGCGCGACAGCCAATCGGTGGCGTTCTTGAGCACACCGGGTACAGAGAAATTGTATTCCGGGCAGGCGAACACCACGCCGTCGACAGCGCGGATGCGGGCGTCGAGTGCCTTTACCGCGTCCGGCTTGCCATGGGCCTCTTCTTCATCGCCATCGTAGAGGGGGATGCCGTGCAGCGTGGCGATCTCGAATGACACCCGTTCCGGCGCCATGTCCTTGAGCGCCCGCAGCAGACCGGTGTTGGTGGATGCCTTGCGCAGCGAACCGCTGATTCCCAGTATCGTCGTCATGCTGTCCCCTTGATCTCCTGGTAAGCTGCCAGCGCGCGGTCGCGCGCCTGGGCGTGGTCAACGACAGGATGGGGGTAGTTGTTCCCCAGTTCAACACCTGCCGCCTTCAGCACGGAAGACGGTGCGGCCCATGGCAGGTGAATGTGCTCCGCCGGGAGCTTTGCCAGTTCCGGCACCCATTTCCGCACATAGTCACCCTTGGTATCGAATTTTTCGCCCTGCAGCACCGGGTTGAAGACGCGAAAGTACGGTGCGGCATCGGCGCCGCAGCCTGCCACCCATTGCCAGCTCGCGGCATTGTTGCCGATATCGGCATCCACCAGGGTATCCCAGAACCAGCGCTCGCCATCGACCCAAGGGATCAGCAGATCCTTGATCAGGAACGAGGCCACGATCATGCGGACTCGATTGTGCATGATACCGGTAGCCCACAGTTCGCGCATACCGGCATCGACGATGGGATACCCGGTCCGTCCCTTCTGCCAGCCTGCCAGCGCGTCCGGGTTGTCGCTCCACGGAAAGTTCCCAAATTCCGGCCGGAAGGGCTTTTCCGGCAGAGTCGGCCAATGATGCAGGAGATGATAGGAAAACTCGCGCCACAGCACTTCCTTGAGAAATTTCTCGACGGCCCGGTCGAGCTTGCCATTGGCCTTGGCTTGCGCGGCGCGGACGGCGTGCCAGCATTGCACCGGGCTGATTTCGCCGAAATGCAAGTGTGGCGACAATCTCGATGTCACGTCGCGGTCGGGACGGTCACGGTCATCGGCATAGAATTCGAGGCCATCGTCGATGAAGCCGGCCAAACGCTGGCGGGCGCCCGCTTCGCCCGGCGTCCAAGCCGCTTCGAAATGTTCCGCCCAATTTGGCTTCTGCGGCAGGAGTTCCCAGTCGGCCAGCGCGTCGCTGCTGACCTCGCCATCCCAGCACTTGAACTTCGGCGCGGGCCTTGGCTCACGCGGCTCGCCGGTGGCAAGGCAGGCTTTTGAAAACGGCGTATAGACCTTGTAGGGCTCGCCCTGCCCGGTGCGGATCGCCTCGGGCTCATGGAGCAAGAAACCCTTGTGACGATGACACGTTGCGCCCGCCTCATCGCAAGCGGCTTTCACGCGCCGTTCAAGGCCATCGGACCACGGTGCATAATCACGGGTGAAATGAACGGCCGTGGCACCGGTCTCCACCAGAACCTGCGCAATGACGTCATCCGCCTTGCCGCGGCGCAGCACCAGTGGCACCGGCTTACCCAGGCTCTCCAGGCTCCGGTGCAGCCACCAGCGCGACGCACCGCCGAGCCGCCATTCGCCCGGCGTTTCATCGTCGAGCACATAGAGAAAGAGGATGGGCCCCTGCTCCGCTGCGGCGCAGAGTGCGGGATGGTCGATGAGCCGCAGATCCTGCCGCAGCCAAAGGATGATCGGAGACGTCATGACCCTGCATATGGCGGTCCGCTGTCCATGATCAAGCGCGATCAGGAGGACGTGACTTGCGGTTCAACATCTTCCGTCGATGCGCCACGTCAAAGGCGCGAAGCAGCGTGCGATCAAACCTTCGCCTCGGCCTTGCGCCTGGCCAGCAGATTGGTGAGCCAGTCCGGGTCCATCTCCGGCACCGACGAGAGCAGAAGCTCGGTATAGGCCGGATAAGGCGGATTGAGCACCTTCGACTTCGGTCCCTGCTGCACGACGCGGCCCTGATACATGACGACGATCTCGTCCGAGATAGCGCGCACCGTGGCGATGTCATGGGTGATGAAGAGGTAGGAGACATTGGTCTCCTTCTGCAGGCGCATCAGCAGCGTGAGGATTTCTTCCTGCACGATCTGGTCGAGGGCCGACGTCACCTCATCGCAGATGATGATCTCTGGCTCGGCGGCCAGGGCGCGGGCAATGGAGATGCGTTGCTTCTGGCCGCCTGAAAGTTCAGTCGGCAAGCGGTCGATGAAATTCTCACTCAGCTCGATGGCGTCCAGGAGTTCGGCCACCTTGCGGTCGCACGCCGCGCCCCGGATGCCGTGATAGAATTCGATCGGCCGGCCGATGATGTCACGGATCGTCTGCCTCGGGTTGAGCGACGTGTCGGCCGACTGATAGATCATCTGGATGCGCCGCAACGTATCCTTGTCGCGGTCGCGCAAGGCCGCGGAGAGTGGCTTGTCGTTAAAATAGATTTCACCCTTCGACGGCGGCAGAAGGCCGGTGATGGCGCGGGCCAGCGTCGACTTGCCGGAACCCGATTCGCCCACCACCGACACGGTACGGCCGCGCGGCAGCTGCACCGTCACGTTGTCGAGCACCTTCACGACACTGGAGTAGCTCGCATCGACCTCATGGACCCTCAAGACGACATCGTCGCTGACTGACTCCTCCTTGGCGAGCTTGCGCACGGCCCAGAGTGTCTTGGTGTAGTCTTCTTTCGGCTCCTTCAACATGTCGCGGGTGGGAGCTTCCTCCACCTCTTTGCCATGACGGAGCACCATGATGCGGTCTGCCATCTGGGCGACGACGGCCAGATCATGGGTGATGTAGATCGCCGCCGTGTTGAATTGCTCGACGATGTCGCGCATGGCCGCAAGCACTTCCACCTGCGTGGTGACGTCGAGTGCCGTGGTAGGCTCGTCAAAGATGATGAGATCCGGCCGGCAGGACATGGCCATGGCCGTCATGGCGCGCTGCAACTGGCCGCCAGACACCTGGTGGGGATAGCGATCGCCGATGGTGTCAGGATTGGGAAGTTGCAGACGACGGTAGAGTTCCACGGCATCGGCCTCGGCCTTGCTGCGGCCCATGACGCTGTGGTTGACGGCGGTTTCCACGGTCTGATCGATCAGCTGGTGTGCGGGATTGAAGGCAGCGGCTGCACTCTGTGCCACATAGGCAATGCGCGAGCCCCAGAGGTCACGCTTCCTGTCGTCGCTCGCCTTGCGAAGGTCAATGCCGTTGAAGACGATGGAGCCGTCCACGATGCGGCAGCCGGGCCTGGCAAAACCCATGGCGGCCAGCCCGATGGTGGACTTGCCTGCACCCGATTCACCGATCAGCCCAAGCACTTCGCCGCGCTTCAGGGTCAGGTCGACGCCCTTGACGATCGGGTGCCACACCCCATCGGCGTTGCCCTCAATCTTGAGCCCCTTGATTTCGATAAGAACCTCGCCCTTGACCCGTTGCTGCTCAGAGTTCATCGCGAAGCCCACTCGTCTTGTGCAGGAACCAGTCCACGACGAAGTTCACCGCGATGGTGAGCAAGGCGATGGCGATGGCCGGATAGAAGGGTGCTGGCAAATAGGGGAAGGTCTTGACCGGGAAGTTGATGAGCGCCTTGCTCTCGGCGACCATGGAGCCCCAGTCTGCCGTGGGCGGCTGAATGCCCACGCCGAGGAACGACAGCGAGGCGATGGTGAGGAACACGAAGCAGAAACGCAATCCGAATTCGGTGATGAGTGGCGGCAGGATGTTGGGCACGATCTCGCGGAAGACGATCCAGCGCAGCCCTTCGCCCCTGAGCTTCGCAGCCTCGACATAATCCATCACCACGACGTTGAGCGCCGTGGCGCGCGCCAGGCGGAAGACACGGGTCGAGTCGAGCAGTGCCAGAATGAGGATCAGGTTCGTGATGCTCCGGCCGAACACCGCCAGCAGCATCAACGCGAAGATCAATACGGGGATGGCGAGAAAGGCATCGACGATGCGTGACGCCGTCTGGTCGAACCAGCCGCGCTTCAGGGCGGTGAGGACGCCGAGTGTGCCGCCAACCAGGAAGGAGATCATGGTGGTGAGGAGCGCGATGCCGATGGTGTTGCGCGCGCCGTAGATCAAGCGCGAGAACAGGTCACGGCCAATCTGATCGGTACCGAGAAGGTAGTCGCCAAACGCCGGCTGATAGGCCTTGCCCACAACTTCCGCCTCGCCATGGGGCGCGATCAACGGCGCGAAAATGGCGGCGATGGCGTAGATCGCGATGACGATCATGCCGAACCAGGCGCTGATGGGGGCGGTGGCCAGCGTTCGCCTGACATTCTCCCAAGCCGAGCGCCGAGCGCGAACCGAACGGATGTCTGCAGGTTGATCTGTCATTTCGGGTGCAGCAGTCTGGGATTGGTGATGATCCCGACGACGTCGGCCAGGAGGTTCAGCAGGATATAGGTGGCTGCAAAGATGAGGGCGCAGGCCTGAACAACCGGCATGTCGCGCGTCGAGACCGAGTCGACCATGAGCTGGCCGATGCCCGGATAGACGAAGACCACTTCGACCACGACGACGCCGACCACGAGATAGGCGAGATTGAAGGCGATGACCGTCGCGATCGGCGCCCAGGCGTTGGGCAGCGCGTGCTTCACAATGACATCGCGCGGCGACACGCCCTTGAGCTGGGCCATCTCGATGTAGGGACTGGCCAGAAGGTTGATGATCGCTGCCCTTGTCATGCGCATCATGTGGGCGACAATCACCAGCGTGAGTGTCACCGCGGGCAGAAGCGCCTTGTAGGCATGCTGCAGGAAGGGCGTCGACTCGGTGACCGTCGACAGCGGCGAGAACCATCTGAGCTTCACGGCAAAGAAGAACACCAGCAGATAGGCAATGAAGAATTCCGGCGTGGCGATGGTGGCCAGGGTGGTGGAGTTGACAATCCGGTCGTAGATGCTGTTTCGGTAGAGCGCCGCCGTGACGCCAAGCAACAGCGCCAGTGGCACGGCGAACAGTGCTGCATAGGCTGCCAGGAAGAAGGTATTGTAGAGCCGCGGCGCGATGACCTTTGTCACCTCGCGCTTGATCGAGCCGCCGGCACCCGAATAGGAATTTCCGAAGTCGCCTCTCACCGCGCCGCCGATCCATTCGGCATAGCGCACATAGGAAGGACGATCGAGGCCAAGCTGCTTCTTGAAGGCCGCCACGGTTTCCGGGGTCGCGCCCTGCCCCAGGATGTTTTGGGCATAGCCGCCCGGCAGCATCTCGAGCGACGAGAAGATGACGATCGACACGATGAACAGTGTCAGCAGGCCTAGCCCCAAGCGCTGCAAAACCGTCCTTAAGATCGGATGCATTCCACTCCCCTCGGCCTCTTTCTGGGCCTTCAACAACAAAAAAAGCTTAGCAGAACACGCCACACAGGCCAGTGAATTTTTCTGTCTGCCGAAACAAAAAAAGGCAGGCCCCTTGCGGAGCCTGCCCACTTGCGCACCTGAATTCCGATCAGGCGTTGAACCACCAGCGCTCGGCGATCTTCATGCCGTCGAGCTGCCAGTTGACGGCCACCTTGCCGTGACCCAGCGTGTTCACGTGGGCTTCGACATAGGAGTTGAAGACGAGGTTGATCAGGCCGCCGTCGTCATGCAGCACCTGCTGCATTTCGGCGTACATGCCGGCACGCTTGCCTTCGTCGGTTTCGGACCGGGCCGCAACGAGCAGTTCGTTGAAGCGGGGGTTCTTCCAGAAGGTATCGTTCCAGGCGGCGTCCGCGGCATAAGCCGTGGTGAACATCCAGTCGCAGGTTGGACGGCCGCTCCAGTAAGAGGCACAGAACGGCTTCTTGAGCCACACGTTGTCCCAGTAGCTGTCGTCCGGCTCACGGATGACATTGATGTCGATGCCGCAGGCCTTGGCATGTTCCTTCCACAGCAGGGCGGAATCGACGGCACCGGTGAAGGCCGCATCGGAGACCGAGAGATCGAAGCCGAGTGATTCGAGGCCCGCCTTCTTGAGGAAGGCCTTGGCCTTCTCGGGATCGTAGCTGTGACGCGGCTGCGGATCGACGGCGAACTTCACCGCCGGGGCGATCGGATTGTCGTTGCCGACGGTGCCGTGGCCCTCGAACACCTTTTCCACAATCTCATCGCGGTTCAGCGAGTGCTTGATCGCGAGGCGGACGTTGACGTCGTCGAAGGGCTTGATGCCGACATTCATCACATAGACGTAGTGCCCATAGCCAGTGACTTCCTGAATCGTGAGGTCCGGGCTCGCCTTGAGCATGTCCAGCGTCTTCAGTTCGCAGCGGTCCATGTGGTGGATCTCACCAGCCAGCAGCGCGTTGGTCCGGGCCGTCACGTCCTTGATCGAATAGAATTCGACCCGGTCGAACCAGCCCCTGTCGGCCTTGAAATAGTTGGGGTTCTTGTTGAAGGTCGCGGAGACGCCCGGCTCGAACTTGTCGAGCGCATAGGCACCGGTGCGAATGCCGGACTGCCAGTCGACCGAGCCGTCATCGTTCTTCGGCATGATCGGCATGTGATAGTCGGACACCGTGTAGGGGAAGTCGGCATTGCCGCCCGAAAGCTCGATCACCACCGTATCCGGGCCATCGGCCTTGAAGCTGACCACTTCCTTCAGCAGCGACTTGGCGGCCGACTTCGAATCTTCCTTGGTGTGATGCAGCAGCGAGGCCACCACGTCATCAGCCGTCACGGTGCGGCCATTGTGGAAGGTGATGCCCTTGCGCAGCTTGAACATCCACTTCTTGGCGCCATCCGAGGGCTCAAAGCTTTCGGCCACGTCGCCCACCACGTTACCGTCGGCGTCGATCTCGGTCAGGCTGTTGGCCAGCGTGCCCCACAGGGCCGTGCCGGTGAACTGGTCGGGATAGAGGCCGGGGTCCAAGGTGTCGGTCGTGGCGCCATGGCCCACGCCAATCTTGAAGGTGCCTCCCTTCTTGGGTTCGGCGCGCGCCGCATCGGCGAACATGGTGTTGGCCGCCGCCAGCGTGACGCCTGAGGCAATCGCCAGCTGGGTGAATTCACGCCGGCTGATCTTGCCGCGGCCGGCCAGCTTGAGGGCCTGCTGCAGCTTGTGATCGGTTACTTTCATTGTTTCACTCCCTGTAGTGTCATATTGCAATCCAGATACAACAGCGCCACCCCGCGACCCAAGAAATCTCATGGCTCCCATGAGGAATTCTTGTGTCACGACAAGGTCTTGCCTTTTGTGTCCTGGTAAAAGTTCTCACGATCGAAAGACCCCGTCAATCGTCTGACGGGGTCCAGACCGGTGAAATCGATGGGCGCACGTTTCCGCTACGCCATCCACCAGCGCTCGAGGATGTAGCCGCCGTCATCCTCGAAATTGCTGTTGAGCTTGTCATGCGCCACGGTGGAGGCGTTGGCGCTGACGTAGTCGTTGAACATCAGGACCACCACACCACCATCATCGTGCAGGATCTGCTGGCATTCGGCATACATGGCCTGGCGCTTGGATTCATCGGTTTCCGAACGGGCCGCCAACAGCAGTTCGTTGAACCGGTCATTGTTCCAGTAGGTGTCGTTCCAGGCTGCGCCACCCTCATAGGCCGTGGTGAACATCCAGTCGCAGGTCGGGCGGCCACCCCAGTAGGACATGCACCAGGGCTTCTTCATCCACACATTGTCCCAATAGCTGTCATCGGGTTCGCGGATCACGTTGATATCGATGCCGGCGGCCTTGGCCTGGGACTGCATCAGCAGGGCGGCATCCACGGCTCCGGCAAACGCGGCCTCGGAGGTCGACAGATCGACCTTCAGGTTCTCCATGCCAATCTTCTTGAGCAAGGCCTTCGCCTTGTCGGGGTCATAGGAATAAATCGGCTCAGGCTGGATGGCATACGGGATTGCCGGGGCGATCGGATCATCGTTGCCGGGGGTGCCGTAGCCTTGCAGCACGGTTTCCACCAGCGCCTTGCGGTCGATCGCCCATTTCAGCGCCTGGCGCACTTCCACCTTGTCGAAGGGCGGCTGGCGCACATCCATGGGCGCCACGTAGTGGCCGAAGCCCGTGACGTTGTTGACTTCGATGCCCGGCGCCTGCTTCAACATGTCGATGGTCTTGACGTTGGCGCGGTTGATGAACTGGACTTCTCCCGACAGCAGCGCATTGGTCCGGGCGGCAACGTCGACAATCGCCAACTGTTCGACGTCGTCGAACCAGGCGGCGTCCTCCTTGAAGTAGTTCGGGTTCCGCTTGCCGGAAATGCTCACGCCCGGTTCGTAGTTTTCCAGCACATAGGGGCCGGCGCCGACGCCCTTCTCCCATTCGATGCCGCCGCCGTCCTTGGCGGGGTAGATCGGCAAGTGATAGTCCGACGTCACATAGGGAAAGTCCGCCGAGCCGCTGTTCAGCGTGAAGATCACGGTATCTGGACCATCCGCCTGGATGTCCTTGACAACACTGAGCGCCGACTTCACCGCTGACTTCGAGCTCTCGCCGCGGTGATAGTTGTAGGTCTCCACCACATCGGCCGCCGTCAGGCTCTTGCCGTTGTGAAAGGTGACGCCCTTGCGCAACTTGAAGATCCATTTCGTCGCGCCATCGGCCGGTTCGATTGATTCGGCCAGGTTTGGCGCATAGCGGTTCTTGCGGTCGATCTGGACCAGATTGGCGCCGAACAGGCTCTGGGATGCGACGACCTGGAAGTTGTTGGTCCACAATGCGGGATCAAGACTGTCGGTCGTGGCGCCATGGCCGGATGCCATGCGGAAGCTTCCGCCTTTCTTCGCCTCGGCCCTGGCCGTGCTGGCGAACATCGTGTTTGCCGCGGCCAGCGTCATTCCGGAGGCCAGCGCGAACTGCATGAAATCGCGGCGCGACATCTTGCCAAGGCCAACAGCCTTGCGCGCAGCTTTCAGTTTCATCTCGAATTCGGTCATTCGTCGTCCTCCTTGTTGTGGCGCGGCACGTCCGGCGGCGGGGCCGGTGCACCGGCCCATCGTCGCGCCGGTACTTGTCGGGATTGTGTCGTGGCGCTGGTTGTGAGCCAACGTCCTGCGCTCCCGTTCAGCGCTGGGCTGCTTGTCGATCCCGGATTCCGAACCTGTCACGGTGACGGCCGCCGGTCAATCACGGTTTCAAATGGCGTGAGACGCCTATTCAGTGCCGGCCGCCAGCTCCGCCGGATCGATACGATAGAGCGTCGAGCAGAACTCGCAGGTCACGCCGATCTCGCCATCCTCGATCATGTCGGCCTGGTCGTCGGCGGGAAAGCGTTGCAGCATTTTCGTGATATTTTCGCGCGAGCAGCTGCAATAGCGCTCGACCGGAGTTGCCGGGTATGCCGTGACGCCATCCTCATGATAGAGGCGATAAAGGAGCCGTTCGGCCGAAAGCTGGGGATCGAGCAACTCATGGTCCTCAGCCGTGTCGAGCAGCAGCCTCGCCTTCACCCAGTCATCGTTCTCGTCGATGGGCTCGTCATGGCCCTCGGGCGCATCACCGGAGTGGTGCGGCAAAGGGCTGAAGCCGCCATCCCGCGGCAAATGCTGGACCATGATGGCGCCGGCCCGCCAGCGCTCACCCTGTCCGCCGCGCTGTATCACAGGTCCAGCCGCCAGCCGGATGCGGGTGGGGATCTGCTCGGACTTCTCAAAATAGGAGTGGGCCGCCGCCGTCAGGTCGTCGCCCTGCAGTGGCACGATGCCCTGATAGCGCTCCATGTCAGGGCCCTGGTCGATGGTCATCGCCAGATAGCCATTGCCCATGAGCTGGGCGTGGCCCGGCTGGTCCAGGGCTTCGACACCGCCACGGTCGAAGCGGGCATAGCCTCTGATCTTACCGGGCGAGATGAAATCGGCGACGATCATGTCGACCGGTCCGTCGGTCTTGGTCTGCAGGATGAACTTGCCGTCGAACTTCAACGTGGTGCCCAGCATGGCGGTCAACGCCACCGCTTCCGCCAGCAAGGCCGATACGGCTGGCGGATAATCGTGGCGGTGCAGGATATCGTCAACCGTTTCGCCGAGACGCACAAGGCGGCCGCGGACACCGAGCGGCTTGACTTCGAACGGCAGCACAAGATCGTCGCGGGATGCGCCGCCCTCAGCCATGGCGCCCCAGACAATGGAGCAGAATGCTCTTCTGTACATGCAGGCGGTTTTCCGCCTCGTCGAACACCAGCGAGGCCGGACCGTCCATCACCTCGTCGGTCACTTCCTCGCCGCGATGGGCGGGCAGGCAATGCATGAACTTGGCGCCAGGTGCGGCATGGGACATCAGCCGGCTGTTGACCTGATAGGGTTTCAGCAGATTGTGGCGATCGGTCGTATCGTTCTGGTGCATGGAAACCCAGCAATCAGTGATCACACAATCCGCGCCCGCCACGGCCTCTTCGGGATCCTCTGTGACGGTGATATCGGCCTTGGCAGAGCGGGCCCAGGTCAAAAGCTCCTTTGATGGTCTCAGGGGCTCCGGACAGCCCAGCCGGAGCTTGCCCCCCATCACGCCGACAGCGTGAACCCACGAGGCGGCCACATTGTTACAATCGCCCACCCAGGCAACGGTCAGGTCCTTCAGCGATCCTGCATGTTCTTCCAGCGTCATCACGTCGGCCATGACCTGACAAGGGTGCGAGAGATTGGTCAGGCCGTTGATCACCGGCACGCTGGCGGCTTCGGCGATACCCGTCAGCGTATCGTGCTTCGCGGCGCGGATCATGATCGCATCGACGAAACGTGACAGCACGCGCGCCGTATCGGCAAGGGACTCGCCACGGCCCAGCTGCATTTCGGACGCCGACAGCATCAGCGTGTCGCCACCAAGCTGGCGCATGCCGACCTCGAATGAAATGCGCGTGCGTGTCGAGGGGCGCTCGAAGATCAGCGCCAGCACATGGCCCTTCAGCGGTTCCTCCGCGTCGCGGAAGCCGCGCGGCTTGCCGGAGCGGTCCGCCTTGATACGGCGAGCTTGGTCGATGATCGCGTGCAAGGCTTCGCCGGAAAAATCCGGCAAATCGAGAAAGTGATTGGGTGTCGCGGTCATATCGGCTCTTCAGGCTGCCTTGGCTTCGATGGCGGCGCAGGCACGGTCCAGGCGCCCGATGGCATCGTCGATATCGGAATCGGCAACGACCAGCGGCGGCAGCAACCGCACGACATTGTCGCCAGCGCCGATGGTCAGCAGGTGCTCATCCATGGCGGCGGCCTGCAGCTCAGTGTTGCGTACCTTGCACTTGATGCCCATCATCAGGCCGAAGCCGCGAATGTCCTCGATGACGGTGGGGTGCGCATCCTTCAGTGCCGCCAGCTTCTGCTTGAGATAGAGCGACCGGTCCTGGACGCCTTCCAGGAACCCCGGCGCCATCACCACATCGAGCACCGCATTGCCAACGGCGGTTGCCAGCGGATTGCCGCCGAAGGTCGAGCCATGGGTGCCCGCGGTCATGCCTTGGGCGGCATTCTCCGTGGCGAGGCAGGCGCCCAGCGGAAAGCCGCCGCCGATGCCCTTGGCGATCGCCATGATATCCGGCGTCACGCCCGCCCACTCATGGGCGAACAGCTTGCCGGTGCGGCCGATACCGCATTGAACCTCGTCGAACAACAGCAGCAAGCCGTGCTCGTCGCACAGGCTGCGCAGCGCGCGCAGGAATTCATTCGGCACCGGGCGGATGCCGCCCTCGCCCTGGATCGGCTCGACGAGCATGCCCGCCGTGGCTTCGGTGATCGCGGCCTTCACGGCGTCGATATCACCGAAGGGCACCTGGTCGAAGCCATCCACCTTGGGGCCGAAACCCTCGATGTATTTGGCCTGGCCGCCAGCCGCGATGGTGGCCAGCGTGCGGCCGTGGAAGGCGCCCTCGAAGGTGATGAGACGGAACTTTTCAGGATGGCCCTGGGCCGCATGATACTTGCGCGCCATCTTGATCGAGCATTCGAGCGCTTCCGCCCCCGAATTGGTGAAGAACACGGTATCGGCGAAGGTCGCCTCGGTGAGACGCTGCGCCAGCATCTCCTGGCCCGGCATCTGATAGAGGTTCGAGGTGTGCCAGATACGCTGGGCCTGGTCGGTCAAGGCCTTCACCAGACGGGGGTGGGCATGACCGCAGCTCGTCACCGCCACGCCGGCGCCGAAATCGAGGTATTCCTCACCCTCCGGCGTGAAGACACGCACGCCTTCGCCGCGATCGAAGGCAACCTGGGCACGGGCATAGGTTGGGAGAACGGGTGCGATCATGGGCGTGGACCTGGGCGTTAATCCGGCTTGTGGAAATCAAAAGGCGCCCGCGACAGGCACGGACGCCTCCATTTCCCAATCTTATAAGTCCATGATGGCCAAGGGTCAATCGCCCTGCGGGCGGGTTCCGGGCAGGCGTTGTCAACATGAGTCAAAGTGGCGCAGTTCCCGCTGATTCGGTCGCCTGATAAGGTCCCGTTAACCATATGGCAGACGCGGAAGCTGGGGAAAACAGCACGATTCGGAGGCCGATGAGGTTGCGGAAGAGTCACCGCTTATTGTAGTGAAGCGCTACCGAAACTACATGATGTAGTGTTTCAAGGTCAGTTTGACGGATCAGAACGCCTGGTGGGGTGACCATGGCGGCGTGAGGGGGAGTCCCGTGAGTACGAACATCGATGACAGTTTGGGAGGGGCGAAATTGTCCTGGACAGATGAACGTGTGGAGCTTCTCAAGAAGCTCTGGACCGAAGGATTGAGTGCCAGCCAGATTGCAGGTCGCCTGGGGGCGGGTGTCACGCGCAATGCGGTGATCGGCAAGGTTCACCGGCTGAACCTGTCGGGCCGGGCGCCACAGCCACGCTCGACGGCCCCCCGGGCGCCGCGCAAGCCGCGCGAACCCAGCCTTGCCGGACACAGCAACGGACGGCCATCGATGCCGACCGCAGGCAGTTCGGCGTTGAAGCCGCAGCACCGGGCGGAATTGCAGCCGCGGCCCGCACCCATTCCCGAACCGCAGCCGTTGCGGCTGGTCGATCTGCCGAAGGACGGCCGTGTCACCATCCTCCACCTGTCGGACAAGACCTGCAAATGGCCGATCGGCGATCCAGGCGCCGAAGACTTCTGCTTCTGCGGCCACGCGCCGCGCGATGGTTCGCCCTACTGCGAGTACCACGCCAGGCAGGCCTACCAGCCATTGCAGGACCGGCGGAACCGGCGCTACGGCTGAGGCCGCGCCGCATCACCTCACGCGAAAACACGAAAGCCGCGATCACCGTCGCGGCTTTTCGTTTGCCGGATCTGATAATCCCTCAGTGCCGCCCGAAGCGCTCGTCGAAGGCGTAGCCCATGCCGCGCACGGTGCGGATGGGATCGGTCTCGCGCCCGCGGCTCAGGGATTTCCGGAGACGGCCCACATGCACATCGACGGTGCGCTCGTCGACATAGACGTCATGGCCCCAGACGCTGTCGAGCAGCTGGGCGCGGGAGTAGACGCGGCCCGGATTCTGCATCAGGTGTTCGAGCAGGCGGAATTCCGTCGGTGACAGGTTGATGTCACGGGTGGTGCGGATCACCCGCCTGGTCTTGCGGTCCAGCGTGATGTCGCCGGCCTTGATCTGGTCGGCCACCGCATCGGGATTGACGCGCCTGAGGATGGTGCGGATGCGCGCCAGCAGCTCCGGCACAGAGAACGGTTTCACCATATAGTCGTCGGCACCGGTGGCGAGGCCCCGCACGCGTTCGGCCTCTTCGCTCCGCGCCGTCAGCATGATGATGGGGACATCGCGGGATTCGGGCCTGGCGCGCAGGAGGCGGCAGACCTCTATCCCCGAGATGCCTGGCAGCATCCAGTCGAGCAGGATCAGGTCCGGGCGTTCTTCCGTAACGAGACGGGATACGTCCTCACCCTGTGCCGTGCTCCGCACGCGATAGCCTTCGGCTTCGAGGTTGTAGCTGAGGAGGATCTGGATCGGTTCCTCGTCTTCGACAACAAGGATGGACGCACTCATTTATTCGTCATCCGACGCCTGGGGCACTTCGACGTGAAGCATGCTGGTGGTATCCCGCTTGGGGCGGCCTTCGGCCAGCGGCTTGCCATGCACCAGGTAGTGAATATTTTCCGCGATGTTGGTGGCGTGATCGCCGATCCGCTCCATGTTCTTGGCGCCGAACAGCAAATGGGTGCACAGGCTGATGTTGCGCGGGTCTTCCATCATGTATGTCAGGAGTTCGCGGAAGATCGAGTTGTAGAGCGCATCGAGCTCCTCGTCCGACCGCCAGACCTCCAGCGCGCGGGAGGCGTCGGACCGCGCATAGGCGTCCAGAATGTTCTTGAGCTCTTCCTGCGCAAGGCGGCCCATGCGAGTCACGGCGGACATCAGCTTGCGCGGCAGCGCCTCGGACATGGCATGTGTGCGCTTGGCGGTGTTCTTGGCAAGGTCACCGATCCGCTCAAGGTCGGATGAGACGCGGATCGCCACCATGATCTCGCGCAGATCGCGCGCCATGGGCTGGCGCTTGGCAATCGTCAGGATCGCCTTTTCCTCGATCATATGTTCGAGGGTGTCGACCTTCTCGTCGTTCTGGATGACATGGTCGGCAAGCTGGGTGTCGCGGCGGGCCAACGCGTCGATGGCGTCATCGAGCTGTTGCTCCACCAGGCCGCCCATCTGCGCCAGCATGGTCTTGAGCTGGGACAGGTCTTCGTCATAGGCCCTGACAATATGATCGGACATGCGTGTCTCCCACGTGGCTCAGCCGAAGCGGCCGGTAATGTAGTCTTGCGTGCGCTGTTCCTGCGGCGCGGTGAACATCTCGTCGGTGTCGCCGAATTCGACCAGCGTGCCGAGATGGAAGAAGGCGGTGAGCTGCGACACGCGGGCGGCCTGCTGCATCGAGTGGGTCACGATGATGATGCAGAAGTTCTGGCGGAGTTCGTCGATCAGCTCCTCGATCCGCGCCGTCGCAATCGGGTCGAGCGCCGAACAGGGTTCGTCCATCAGGATCACTTCAGGATTGACGGCAATGGCGCGCGCGATGCAGAGGCGCTGCTGCTGGCCGCCGGACAACCCGGTGCCCGGATGATCGAGACGGTCCTTGACCTCTTCGAACAGACCCGCCTTCCGCAGACTGGAAACCACGATGTCCTCGAGCTCGGACTTGGTCCGGGCGATGCCATGGATGCGCGGGCCATAGGCGACGTTCTCGAAGATCGACTTGGGAAAGGGATTGGGCTTTTGGAACACCATGCCGACCTTCGCACGCAGCTGCACCACGTCGAGGTCGCGATCATAGACATTCTTGTCGTCGATCACGATGTCACCGGACACGCGGCACGACGGGATGGTATCGTTCATGCGGTTGATGGAGCGCAGAAAGGTCGACTTGCCGCAGCCCGACGGGCCGATGAAGGCCGAAACCGCGCGATCGGGAATGTCGATCGACAAATTCTTGATAGCGTGCTTCTCGCCATAATAGACGTTGACCGACCTGGCGCTCATCTTGACCGGGCGCTCGGCCAGGATGCGCGGGTTCGCAGGCGTGACCAGGGTTTGGAAGGCTTCACTCATCGAACAACCTCAGACGTCCTTACCAGCGGCGCTCAAAGCGCCGGCGAAGATAGATAGCGACCGCGTTCATCGCGAAGGAGAACAGCAGCAGGATGATGGTGGCGGCACCGGTGAGCGCGGTGAAACCGCGCTCCGCCGAAGTTGCCCACATGTAGATCTGGATCGGCAGGGCCGTTGCGGGTTCCAGCGGCGTTGCCGGCGGATCGACGACAAACGCCACCATGCCGATCATGAGCAGCGGCGCCGTCTCGCCCAGTGCGCGCACCAGGCCAATGATCGTGCCCGTCAGAATGCCGGGAACGGCCAGCGGCAACACATGATGCATGATGACCTGCATCTTGGACGCGCCGATGCCGAGGGCCGCTTCCTTGATCGATGGCGGCACTGCGGCGACGGCGGCTCGCGTGGCGATGATGATGGTGGGAAGCGTCATCAGCGACAGGACCAGGCCGCCGACGATCGGCGCCGAGCGTGGCAGGCCGAAGGCGTTGATGAAGACGGCGAGCCCCAGGAGCCCATAGACGATCGACGGAACGGCCGCGAGATTGTTGACGTTGACCTCGATGAGATCGGTCCACTTGTTGCGCGGCGCAAACTCTTCCAGATAGATCGCGCCGGCGACCCCGAAAGGCACGGCGAGGAAGGTCACCGTCAGCATCATGTAGAGTGAGCCGATGAGGGCGACCAGCAGACCCGCCGTCTCCGGCTGGCTCGAGGCGCCGCGGGTGAAGAGGGTCCAATTGAAATCCTTGTGGATCTTTCCGGCTGCAATCAGCTTGTCGATCCAGGCGAGTTGCTGATCGTCGAGCTGCCGGCTGGCCGCCGGCACATTCCGGTCGATGGCGCCCTTGAGCAGGGCGTCGACATTATCGGCCGCCGTCAGCGAAACCTCGACGGTGGTGCCGATCAGCGACGGGTCGGCCAGCACCAGGTCGCGCAATTCGACATCGACGCCGCGTGACAGCAATTGTCCCGCCTTCTTGCGCGAGGCGCGGTCCTTGCCTGTGTCGAGCGCGGTATAGAGGGCCTGGCGGGCGAGCTTGGTGTAGTCGGCGATATAGAGATCGTTGCGAAGGCGCGTACCGGCCGGATCGATGACCTGCTCGTCGAGGGGAACAGACAGCGTCACGTGGGTCTGCAGGAACGCGGGGTAGCCCTTGGACACGATCGAGGCGAACAGCACGATCACCGCAAGAAAGCAGAATGCGATGGCCGCGGCACCATAGAAGCGGAAGCGCTTCTCGACCCGATGGCGCTTGGCCAGATGAGCGGCGGTGTTGGCCGCTCTGCTTGGCATGGTTTTCTGCTCGGACACGGTCATGCTCATTCATATTGCTCGCGGTACCGGCGCACGATGTAGAGCGCCAGGACATTGAGGCCCAGCGTGACGATGAACAGCGTGAGACCCAGCGCGAAGGCGACCAGCGTCTGCGGCGAGTTGAATTCGAGATCACCCGTGAGCTGGCTGACGATCTTGACCGTGATGGTGGTCACCGGCTCCAGCGGATTGATGGTCAGGTTGGCTGCGATGCCGGCGGCCAGCACCACGATCATGGTTTCACCGATGGCACGCGAAACGGCGAGCAGCACGGCACCGACGATGCCGGGCAGGGCTGCGGGCAGGATGACGCGCTTGATGGTTTCCGACTGGGTGGCGCCCAGGCCATAGGAGCCTTCCCGCAATGAATTGGGCACGGCGCTGATGATGTCGTCGGAAAGGCTCGACACGAAGGGGATGATCATGATGCCCATCACCGCGCCGGCGGTCAGCACGCTGTTGGGCGACACCGACAGGCCGACCGTCCCGCCAGCACTGGCGAGCAGTGGACCGACTGTGGTGAGGGCAAAGAAGCCGTAGACGATGGTCGGAATGCCGGCGAGGATTTCCAGCACCGGCTTGGACACGGCGCGCACCTTGCTGGTCGCATATTCGGACATATAGATGGCCGCCAGCAGGCCGACCGGAACGGCTACCATCATGGCCACGAGCGTGATGAACAGCGTGCCCCACAGCAAGGGCACGAGACCAAACTGGCCGGAGGTGCCGCCCGAGCCGGCGGCCGAGAACCGCGGGTCCCAGACCGTGCCCAACAGGAAGTCGATGGGCGAGACAGACCGGAAGAAGTGGATGCTTTCGAACAGCACCGACGCAACGATGCCGATGGTGGTGAGCACGGCGACCGTGGAGGCGGCGATGAGGCCAAGCTCCATGACCTTTTCGACGGTGTTGCGGGCGCGGAACGTGGCCCGTTCCCGGCGCTGCGCATAGAGAAAGCCGCCGACAACAAGAATGGCGGCAACGGCCGTGATGATCCAGTGCGCGGAGCTGATCAGAGATACCTTGCGCACCGCCGCATCCACCATGAAGGGCTCTGGCACGGAGGCCATCAGGATGCCCTTCTGCTTCAGCAGCGCCATGCCCTGCTCGCCATCCTGGCGCAGAACATCCAGATCGGCGTTTGTGAGCAGGTGCAAATTGTCGGCCAGCTTGTCGATCAGGCTGACGGAAAGAGAAAGATCGGCGGCGGAGATCCCCTGTACATCCGAGGGGAGGCCGCCGATCACCAGCGACTGAATGATGACCGGCGAAGCGGCAAACCAGACAGCGCCGATCAAAAGTGCTGGCAACGCCACCACGCTCGCAAAGAACGCGCCATGATATGCGGGCCTGGAGTGCAGGACCGTACCGCCCCGCTCGCTGGCTGCGGCCCGATTGCGCCCGAAAACATAGGCTGCGATCGCAATCAGGACCAGGACCAGGACGTAGTGGGAGGGTTGCATGGCGCGTTGCGAGCTTTGTGTTACATGCCCATCGCCGTGCCGGCCTTCACGGCCTCTTGCGTGGCCTTCAGCTCGGCTTCCGGCGCCGGCACGAGACCGTAGTCAGCCAGCGGACCCTCTTCGCCGGCCATCTTGTCCGACACGAAGAACGAGGCATATTCCTGCAAGCCCGGAATGACGCCGATGTGCGCCTTCTTCACATAGAAGAAGAGCGGACGGGACACCGGGTATTCACCCGTGGCAACGCTTTCGACCGACGGAACGACGCCATCGATGGTGGCGACCTTCAGCTTGTCGGTGTTGTTCTCGTAGAACGACAGACCGAACACGCCGACCGCCTGCTTGTTGGCGTCGATGCGGGCCAGGGTCTCGGTGTAGTCGCCGTCGATGTCGACGGCCTTGCCGTCCTTGCGGAGCTTCACGCAGGCCTTGCCGGCATCCTTCTTGTCCATGCCGCCTTCGATCATGATGTCCATCGCCTTGGTGGCTTCGCAGCCGGCCGCGATCACCTTCTCTTCGAAGACTTCGCGGGTGCCGTGCTTCTCGCCGGGCACGAAGGCGGTGATCGGCATGTCAGGAAGGCTGGAATTCACTTCCTTCCACGACGTGTAGGGGTTGTCGACCAGCTTGCCGTCCTTCGGCACCTGGGCGCCGAGGGCGAGGAAGATGTCGGACGGCGTGAGGGCCAGATCGCCGACCGAGCTATCGACGGCGAAGACGATGCCATCATAGCCGAAGCGAACTTCCATGACGTCCTTGACGCCGTTTGCGGCGCAGGTCTCGAGCTCCGACTTCTTGATGGCGCGCGAGGCATTGGCAATGTCGATGGTGTCTTCACCGACGCCCTGGCAGAACTGCTTCAGTCCGGCGCTCGACCCGCCCGATTCAACCACCGGGGCCTTGAAGTCGGGATAGGTCTTGCCGAACTCCTCGGCCACGATCTGGGCGTAGGGCAGAACGGTCGAAGAACCGGCGATGTGGATCTGGTCACGTCCGGCGAAGGACGGGGTGGCGGCAAGGCCGAGAAGGCTTGCGGCGATAAGGAAACGTTTCATGTCTGGCTTCTCCTGTTGAAGGACGGGGCGGACCCTAGGCAGAACGCAAAACGGTTATGTGACGGCGAAATTACATTTTTATGACGATTTATATATTTGATTTTTCATCATTATTTATTGGAATCCTGATTGTGAAACAGCTTCCGGCCCCGACCTCGGACGAGATCGCGAGCTTGCCGCGGTGGCGGTTGAGGATGTGCTTGACGATGGCAAGACCAAGCCCGGTGCCACCCCGCGAACGGCTTTCCTGGACGTTGACCCGATAGAAGCGTTCGGTGAGCCGCGGGATGTGTTCGGCAGCGATGCCAGGGCCGTGGTCGCGCACGCTCAGTTCCGCAAAACCACCACTCTGTCCACCCCCGATCTCGATCATCTTGCCCGAATGACCATACTTGATGGCGTTCTCGACCAGATTCTGGGTCACCTGCACCAGTTCGTCGCGATTGCCCAGCACGACGAGCGGGCCTGCGACCTTGACGGCGATCTCACAGTCCAGTTCCGCCGCCATGCCGGCGAGGACGTCGCGCACATGGGCCGCCACCTGTGCGAGGTCGATGCGCGATGACGGCCGGACATGCTCGTTCATTTCGATCCGCGACAGCGACAACAGGTCGTCGATCAGGCGCTTCATCCGGTCGGCTTGGCTGCGCATCAGGCCGAGGAACCGCGTCTGGGCCTTCTCGTCGTTCTTCGCCGCACCCTGCAGGGTTTCGATGAAACCCGACAGCGAAGCCAGCGGTGTCCTGAGTTCATGGCTGGCATTGGCCACGAAGTCGGCGCGCATCTGTTCGATCTGCTGCTCCCTCGTCAGGTCGCGCAGCACGATGATGGCACCGCGGCGTCCCCCGTTCTTGTCTCCGACCGGCGCCACGTAGGCGTGAAAACTCCTGGGCACCGGAAACCGCACCTCGTAGTCGACGTGACGGGCGTCTTCGCCGGCGCCCACGGCCGCCACAGCATCGAGCATCGCCGGGGCCCGGATCGAGGCTGACAAATGGAGGCCGGTCGGATCCATGTCGAGGACGGCGCGCACCAGATCATTGGCCATCACCACGACGCCCCCCGGGTCGATTACCAGAACCGGGTCCGGCAGGGCTTCCACCAGGCTCACCGTCACGTCCGGCGCCGCCACGCCGCCATCACTGCCGCCGTGAAGTGTCAAGGTGTCCTGCTTGCGGAATGGCCACATGATCGGAAACAATGGACGGGTTTGCTGCATTCCTGCACAATTGCCTGATCCGTATGACAGATTCACGTCCAGGAACAAAGGGTCATGACACAGCAACCGGTCGATCAGGGGATGCTCTCCTTCTACAAGGAATTGTCGAAGCTTTCACCGGCCGAGTCGGCCCATTGGCCATTGCCGGCGCAGCGCAAGGGCTGGGACGATGCTTGCCGCCTGTTCCGCGCCAAGCGCCCGGACCGGCTGCTCGTCGAAGATCTCAACGTCGACGGCGTGCATGTACGGGTGTTCCGGCCGCCCGGCGAGGCGCCGAAGCCCGGTGTCATCTACTTCCACGGCGGCGGCTGGGTGCTGGGTTCGTGCGAGACCCATGACGACATGTGCGCCGAAATGGCAGACGAGGCTGATTGCGTCGTCGTGCTGGTGGACTACCGGCTGGCGCCGGAACATCCGCACCCCGCTCAGCTGGAGGATTCGCTCAAGGTGCTGGACTGGATGCGGACCTCAGGCCGGGCGCTGGGCATCGATCCGGACCGCATCATGGGTGCTGGCGACAGTGCTGGCGGACAGATGACGGCAGGCCTTGCCATGGCGCTCCGCGATTGCCTGCAGCCGCAACTGCGCGGCATGGTCCTGATCTACCCGGTTCTGGGGGCCGACACGGACACCAGGTCCTACATCGGCAATGCGGATGCGCCATGCCTCACGCGCGAGGAAATGATCTTCTATCTCGACAGCTTTCTCGGGCCCCGCGGCAATCCGAACTGGACCGACCCGAAGTCCGTGCCCAACCTCGCCATCGATCTGTCAGGCCTGCCGCCGGCCTACATCACGGTCGCCGCACACGATCCGCTCTGCGACGACGGCAAGATCTTCCATGACAAGCTCAAGGCGGCAGGCATCCCGGCCGCCATCCGCGAAGAGGCGGCGCTATG
Organism: uncultured Aestuariivirga sp.; assembly: GCA_964510815.1. Classification (GTDB taxonomy): domain Bacteria; phylum Pseudomonadota; class Alphaproteobacteria; order Rhizobiales; family Aestuariivirgaceae; genus Aestuariivirga. The sequence continues at coordinate 16,267 of CAZECZ010000017.1, read as the reverse complement.
CCACTCCTACATGCGGGCACGGCACCACAGCGCGCCCGCCATGGACGGCTTCAAGGCCATCGTGAGCGCCATCCGCCACCTGGCCCATGAAGGGGCATTGCCCGATTAAGCGGGGCTGGACCCGCCGTTGGCCAGCCAGCGGGCACAGTCGGGACCGAGTTCGGCCACCGCGCGGGCCTCATACTCGGCAATCTCCGCGGCCGACAGCCGGTCGCGCCAGCGGCCGTTGCTGCCCTTGTTGATGAAGGTGTCCGCGCCGCCCTTGAACATGGCACCGCCGCGTGGTGCCATTTCGACCGCATGCTTCTTCATGTAATCAAAAGTGCAGTGGTCCACGATTCTTTCCCTGGCCGCGGGGTCGACGGAAATCCCAAGGAAGTCTGCGATGCGCTGGATCGAACCAGCGAGATCGGCCTTCATGTCGTTGAAGTGGATGAACATTACATTGGGAAGCGTGCGGACGTTCCACCATGACCGGACATGACTCCAGAACGGCCACATCGGATATCCATCACCTTCCATCCACGCCCTGTAGAATTCATGCGGGTCTTCAGGGCCTCGTTCCAGCACAGGAAAGCCTTTCGGCACGCCATCATTGTAGATGCGGAAGTAATCGTCATTGCCGTTGAAATGATGGTTGTGGAAACTCCACGCCGCATCGCGCCCGTCGCGGCCAATGTAGATATAACTTGCCTGGGGCGAGAACCGCAGGGCGTCGACTGGCAGGTGCGTCTTCATGAAACGGCGGTGGGTTTGCTTTGCGAGTCCGGCGACGGATTCCGGCGGCATGACGCGATTGTCCACCCATGGTGAGAGCCGGTGGACATCGATGCCCTCGGCTCCCTTGAAGATCAGCTGAGAAACGATCTGCTGGGTCCAGGTTGTGCCCGATTTGGCATAGGTGGCGATCACGATGTCGCCGTCACGGAACACGAAGTCATTCCATCTCGCCGAATTGACGTGATGAGTGAACATCTCTCGTCTCTTGATCGGCCATTCGGGGGCCGCTGCGTCATTCATGGTTCCCTCCCCAAAGCCCCGGCATCGGAAGGCTAGCAACTCGGCACCCGGTTGTCGCGCGAAATTCGGTGCAAAAGAAAGGGTCCCTTGTGGGGGCCCAGTTGTTTGCAGGGGGAGGTCTTGGGAGGTAAAAGTTGAATTAGATGACGGTCACCTGGGCGCCGAGCTTGACCAGCGAATAGAGGTAGATGACGTCGGCGTTCAGCATGCGGATGCAACCGGAGGAGGCCGACCGGCCGATCGACTTCGGCTCGTTGGTGCCGTGAATGCGATAGAGCGACGAACCGAGATAGATGGCGCGGGCGCCCAGCGGGTTGTTCTTGCCGCCCTTCATGAACTTCGGCAGTTCGGGATGACGGGCGCGCATTTCCTTGGGCGGCGTCCAGGACGGCCACTCGGTCTTCATCGACACCTTGTGGGTGCCCTGCCATTCGAAACCCTTGCGGGCCGTGGCGACCGGGAACATCAGGGCCTTGCCGCCACCGAGCACGAGGTAGAGCTTGTTCTGCTTGGTATTGATGATGATGGAGCCCTTGGCGGCGTCGCTGTTGAACTTGACGACGGTTCCGCGCTCGAACTGCTTCTTGGCGGCCTTCGGGGTGGTCTCCTGCATCGGATTGGCGGAGGCCGGGACGATGACGACGCCCTGGAAGTTGCCCTGCTGGCTGGGGGCAACGGAAGCGGCGGAGGCGGCAGTGGCGAAGAAACCGGCGGCGACGGCAGCGGCGGCGATGGTCTTGAAGATCGTGTTCATCTGGAAGTTCCCTCTCGAATGTCGTTGTTGGCAGACGTTCTATCGCCCGTGTCCTGAACCGGTTCTGAGCGCTGAATTAATCTGCCGTTCATGTTTGCAATCCATGGCCGGGCTTGTATCGTGAGAGGCTGGAAATTCTGTGCTGGATGTCACATGTCCGAAAACGAAACGAAGAAATACGAAGATTTCGAAGGTCCGGGCATTGGCGCATGTCTCATCGAAAGCGAGCGGCTTCGCCCGGAAAGTGCGGTGGATTTCACCATTTCCGGGCAAAAGGCCTTCGACGGCCGCTCCCGTTTCCACTTTCGCATTGCCAGACCTCATGGGGTGACAACGGAAGACGTCGCGGCCGGTTCCGTGGCCAGTCGCCGCGGCCGTAAGGACGGCATCGAGATTGGCCTTATGCCGCTCTGTCTCCATGGCGCCGGCAGCAACACCAACGGCGAACCACTGCGGGCGGCTTCCATCGCGGCTGCCGGCGCGCTCATCCAATACGGCATTTTGCCGGACACCGTTTCAAATCCGAGGACTGCATGAGCATCACAACGATCACGGACTTCCCGCGCAAGGTGAAGGAGATCGAAAACCAGTGGATCCCCATGTCGGACGGCACCAAGCTTGCCGCCCGCATCTGGTTGCCGGAGGACGCGGACGACAATCCCGTTCCCGCCCTTCTCGAATACCTCCCCTATCGCAAACGGGACGGCACCATCGAGCGTGATGCGCTGACCCAGCCCTATTTTGCCGGCCATGGCTATGCGGCGGTACGCGTCGACATGCGCGGCAACGGCGACTCCGACGGGCTGATGGAGGACGAATACGCCAAACAGGAACAGGACGACGCGCTGGACGTGATCGACTGGCTCACCAAGCAGAAGTGGTGCACCGGCAAGGTCGGGATGTACGGCATCTCGTGGGGCGGCTTCAATGCGCTCCAGGTGGCGGCCCGCAAGCCGCCGGCGCTGAGAGCCATCATCACACTGTGCTCCACCGACGACCGCTACGAGGACGACGTCCATTACAAGGGCGGCACGGTCATCAACGAAATGCTGGGCTGGGCGGCCACCATGCTCGCCTATTCGTCGCGCCCGCCGGATCCCAAGATCGTCGGCAACCGCTGGCGCAAGATGTGGAAGAGCCGGCTTGAAAACGAGCCGTTCCTGGTCATCCCGTGGCTCAGCCACCCGCACCGTGACGCCTACTGGAAGCATGGCTCGGTGTGCGAGAATTTTGCCGCCGTCACGACGCCAACGCTGGCGGTAGGTGGCTGGAACGACGCCTATTCCAATGCCATCCCGCGACTGATGAAGGGCCTCAGGACCACGCGCAAGGCGATCATCGGGCCGTGGGCGCACAAATATCCGCATTTCGCCGTGCCCGAACCCCGCATCGGTTTCCTGCAGGAAGCGCTGCGCTGGTGGGATGCCTGGCTGAAGAACGAGCCGACCGGCGTCATCAGCGATCCCGACTTCCGCTACTACATCATGGAGCCGTGGAAGCCCGGCAGTTTTCCGGAGCGCATCAATGGCCGCTGGGTCAAGGACAGCTTCTGGGGCTTCGGCAACATCGAAACCAAGAAATGGGTTCTCAATGCCAACGGCATCGGCCCGACGCCGGGCGAGGAGAAGTCCATTACCATCGCGTCGAAGCAGACCACGGGTGCGGATGGCGGCGAATACTGCATCATCTGGCTCGGCCCCGAATTCCCCGGCGACCAGCGCAAGGACGATGAACAGTCGATCAGCTTCGACACCCCTGCCCTCATTACCGACATCGACATCGTGGGTCAGCCCGCCATCGACCTCGAATTTTCCGTCGACAAGCCGGTGGCCCACATTGCCCTGCGCCTCAACGACGTGTGGCCGACGGGCGAGGTCTCGCGCATCACCTACCATCTTCAGAACCTCTGCATGCGCGACAGCCGCGAGACGCCGACAGCACTCGAACCCGGCAAGCGCTACAAGATGAAGATCAAGATGGACGACATCGCCTGGCGGGTCCCCAAGGGCCACAAGATCAGGGTCGCCATCTCGACCAGCTACTTCCCGATGATGTGGCCCGCGCCGGAACCGGTGACGCTCACGGTCTATGCGGGCAAGTCGATGCTGCACCTGCCGCTTCGCAAGAACATGACGGATGAAACGCCGCTCTCCTGGAAGTCGGCCGAGGCGGCTGCGCCAGTTGACAAGACCGAGTTGCAGAAGCCGTTGAACAAGCGCGAGACGGTGTTCGACGACAAGACCGGCGAAATGCGAATGGAGATCGTGGACGATTTCGGCGAATACGAGATCCAGCCCCACGGCCTCATCACCCGCAGCGTGGGCCGCGAGACCTATGCCATCCAGCCGGACGATCCGCTCTCGGCCAGGATGGAGACGCACTGGACCGAAGAACTGCGGCGCGGCACCTGGAATACCCGCACCGAAACCTACGGCCGCCTGACTGCGACCAAGACGCACTGGATCGTGTGGGGCAAGATCGAGGCCTATGAAGGCAAGAAGCTCGTGTTCGAGAAAGAGTTCAACGAGGAGATCGAACGCAAGCTGCAGTGAGCTCCGCAAAGGGTCAAACGTGCGCTGGCGCCGCAGGCCCAACGATCCCATTGGCAAGATACTTTTTTTCATCCTAGGATAGCCCCGCAACCGCCGGTTAGAAGCGCGGGGGAGGATGAACTTGGCAGCAGGCCGTACCGCCATTGAGGCGAAGCGCGTCACAAAGGTGTTTCAGGGTGCAGGCCAGGATGCCGTAAAGGCACTTGACGACGTGTCGGTGAGCATCCTCGAAAATGAGTTCTTCACACTGCTGGGGCCATCGGGCTGTGGCAAGACCACACTGCTGCGGCTGATCGCCGGGTTCGATTTTCCGACCGACGGCGAGATCATGCTCTACGGCGAGGACATCGCCCCCTTGCCTCCGTTCAAACGGCCGGTGAACACGGTGTTCCAGAGCTACGCCCTGTTCCCCCACATGACGGTTGGTCAGAACATCAGCTTCGGTCTCGAAATGCTGGGCAAGCCGAGGGCCGAGATTGATGCACGGGTTGCCGAGATGCTGCAGCTTGTGCGCATGGAGGAACTGAAGAACCGCAAGACCAGCCAGATTTCCGGCGGACAGCAGCAGCGCGTGGCACTCGCCCGGGCGCTGGCACCGCAGCCCAAGGTGCTGCTCCTCGACGAACCTTTGTCGGCGCTGGATTACAAGCTCCGCAAGGACATGCAGATCGAACTCAAGCGGTTGCAGCATGAGACCGGCATCACCTTCGTCTTCGTCACCCACGACCAGGAAGAAGCGCTGACCATGTCGGACCGCATTGCCGTCATGTCGAAGGGAAAGATCCTGCAGATCGGCTCACCACGCGATATCTACGACCGGCCGGCCGAGCGCTTCGTCGCCAACTTCATCGGCGAGACCAATTTCCTCGAAGGTGAAGTGACCGGCACGAAGGCCGGCAGCGCCACAGTGAAGCTCGACACGGGTGCCGCCATCCAAGCAGGGCTTCCCGAAGGTGCCGTACCCAAGGGCCATGTGAGTGTCGTGGTGCGGCCCGAGCACGCCTCCCTCACCGCCGCCGGCGGCAAGGCAGACCTGGCGGGAACGCTGGACAACATCGTCTATTTCGGCACCGACACGCACTACCATGTGAAGCTCGACGGCGGTGGCAGCTTCATCATCCGCCGGCAGAACAGCCACCGCGCCGGCGAGAGCCATGCGATCGGCGACCATGTCGGCATCGGGCTGGAAGACGGCGCGGCCCAGGTCCTGAGGGATTGACATGAGCCGTGCCAGCGACGTCGCCGAGACTGCTCATCGCCGCGACATCCGCAACCGGTGGCTGCTGTCGGCGCCGGCTCTCGTCATCATCTTCTTCGCCGCCATCGGCCCGCTGTTCGTCGTGCTGCTCTATTCCTTCATGGTGAAGGGCGACTACGGCGACGTGAAATACTGGCAGTTCTCCACCGAGGGATGGTTCGGCGTGCTCTTCCAGCGTGACATCTTCGATGATACGGTGACGCTGGCGGATGCCAACATCCAGATCTTCCTGCGCAGTGTGCGCCTGTCGCTGATGACGACGCTGGCCACGCTGGTGTTCGGTTTCCCCACGGCCTACTTCATCGCCACGCGCCCGCAACGCACCCGCGAGATCTGGCTCTTTCTCATCACCATCCCGTTCTGGACCAACCTCCTGATCCGCACCTATGCGATCATGGAAGTCATCCGCAACGAAGGCGTCGTCAACTCCATCCTGCTCAAGACCGGCATCATCCAGGAACCGGTCCAGATCCTGTTCACCGATTTCTCCATCATGCTTGGCATGGTCTATGTCTACCTGCCGCTGATGGTGCTGCCGCTCTACGCGAGCATGGAGAAGCTCGACTTCCGGCTGGTGGAGGCAGGATACGATCTCTACGCCACGCGCTTCCAGGTGTTGCGCCGCATCATCATTCCACTGGTGAAGCCGGGCATCATCGCCGGCTCCATCCTTGTCTTCATTCCTGCTTTGGGCGCGTATGTGACGCCGCGAGTCCTGGGCGGCGGCAAGAACCTCATGCTCGGCAACTTCATCGAGCTGCAATTCGGACAGGGACGGAACTGGCCCCTCGGATCGGCGTTGTCCATCACGCTCATGCTGATCGTCATGGCGGCATTGCTGGTCTATGTGCGCAGTACCTCGAGTTCGGGAGCAAGTCATGGCTAGGGGATTTGCCATCCGGCCCATGCCGGGCTTCACCTTCATCGCCATCCTGTGCTTCTTCATGCTCTACCTGCCGGTAAGCATCCTGGTCATCTATGCCTTCAACGGTGCGCAGTCCATCGCCGTCTGGGGCGGGTTCTCGCTGCGGTGGTTCCGGACTGCAATGGTTGATACCGATGTGCGCGATGCAGCACTCCGGTCGTTCGAGATTGCAGCAGTTGCCGCATTCGTCGCCACGACATGTGCCACGATGGCGGCCATTGCGACCACGCGCACCACGCCCTATCGCGGTCTCACATTCAAATATGCCTTCATCAATCAGCCTCTCATGGTGCCGGAAATCGTCACCGCCGTTGCCCTGCTGATCGTGTTCAGCCGCATCAAGGTGTGGACCGGCTATTCGGGGCTGGGCTATCTCATGGCGGCGCACACCGCCTTCTGCATTCCCTTCGCCTATCTGCCGATCCGCGCCCGCCTCGAGAACATGGACCTTACGCTGGAGAGCGCCGCCGCCGACCTCTATGCGACGCCGTGGAAGACCTTCCAGCGCATAACGCTGCCATTGCTGTGGCCTGGGGTCATTGCAGGTTTCATGCTGGCCTTTGTCATTTCTCTCGATGACGTGGTCATCACCGAGTTCGTCAAGTCCGGCGGACAGGACACGCTGCCCACCTACATGCTCGGCCAGCTGCGCCGCAGCTTCACCCCGGCAATGAACGCGATATCCACGGTGTTCCTGGTGATTTCCGTGGTGATCGTGACGATTTTCTTCTTCATCAGCAGGAAGAAAGATTGAAAGTCAAAATGCAACAGGAGGACGTCCTATGAAGTCGAAACTGATGGCAATGGCCGCTGGCCTTGCCTTGACGATTTCCGCCGGCGCGGCACGGGCCGACGGCGAACTCAACATCTACAACTGGGGCAACTACACCAACCCGGAACTCATCAAGAAGTTCGAAGAGCAGTACAAGGTGAAGGTGACTCTCACCGACTATGATTCCAACGACACGGCATTGGCGAAGGTGCGCGCCGGCGGCCACGGCTTCGACATCGTGGTGCCGTCGGCCAGTTTCGTGCCGATCTGGGTACAGGAGGGTCTGCTGATGGAGGCCCGGCCCGACCAGATGGAGAATTTCAAGAACGTCGACCCGAAGTGGGTTGATGTACCCTTCGATCCGGGCCGCCACTACACGGTGCCGTGGCAGTGGGGCACCACAGGCGTCGCCGTCAACACCAAGGTCTACAGCGGCGATCCGAACACGTCTGCCATCTGGCTCGATCCACCGCCGGAACTCGTCGGCAAGGTCAACGTGGTGCCGGAAATGGCCGACGTCATGCAGCTCGCCATCACCTACATGGGCGGCGAACCCTGCACCGGCGACAAGGAGGTGCTGAAGAAGGTCCGCGACAAGCTGATGGAGGCTAAGCCGAAGTGGATCGCCATGGACTACGGCAACACGGAAAAGATGCCCAAGGGCGACTATGCCGCCGCGGTGAACTGGAACGGCTCGACCTTCCGCATCCGCCTGGCGACAAACGGTGACGTCGTCTACGGTTATCCCAAGGAGGGCTATCCGATCTGGATGGACAACGTGGCCATCCTCAAGGACGCCAAGAACGTCGACAACGCCAAGCTGTTCATGAACTTCATCATGGACCCGCAAAACGCAGCACTCATCTCCGCCTTCGCGCGCTATGCCAACGGCATCAAGGGGTCGGAGGCCTACATGCCGGAAGACATGAAGACGGCCCCGGAAATCAACGTCCCGGCCGAGTATGCGTCCGCAGGCAAGTTCTCGCTCACCTGCCCGCCCGATGTGAACGAGATCTACACCAAGATCTGGACCGAACTTCAGAAGTGATAATCTGAACCCCCTGGCCCCGGCAGGCGACTGCCGGGGTCATTTGATTCCGAGGTGCCATGCATTCCTATCGCAATTCCGATCCACGCCCGCCGATCATGGAAGGTTCTCCACCGGCTCTCATTCCGCCGAAGATGGATTGGGACCGGCCGCCGTGGAACCGCTGGAGCTTCCAGAACATCCGGCAGATCCTGCCCACCGCCGGGGTGTGGCGAGGAAACGGCGAGCCAAAACTGTTGCCACGCGACGACCGTGATCTCGATGCCCTCGCCGTCGAGGGCACGGAAGGTGCCACGACAACATTGGCGGGCCTGCTGGACGAAACCTACACGGACGGTTTCCTCGTCATCAGGAATGGCGCGGCCGTGTATGAACGCTACTTCAACGGCATGGGCGAGCGTACCCTGCACCTGTCGCAATCCGTCGCCAAATCGGTGACGGCCGCAGCCGCCGGGGTGCTGGTGGGCCGCGGCCTCCTCGATGTCACGGCCCTCGTGACGGACTATCTGCCCGAACTGAACGACACCGCCTATCGCGGCGCCACGTTGCAGCATATCCTCGACATGACGAGCGGCGTGCAATTCACCGAGGACTATACCGACCCCTATTCCGACATCGGCAAGGCCGACGTGGCATCGGGCTGGAAGCCCATTCCGCCGGAGAGTGACCCTAATTTCCGCTGGCCGCGGCACATGTTCGAACTGATCCTCGGGCTCGAAACGCTCGACCGGCGCCACGGCGATGTCTTTTCCTATCGCTCCATCGAGACCGATGTTCTCGCCTTCTGCATGGAGCGGGTGACGGGAAAGCGGCTGCCGCAGATCGTGTCCGACGAGATCTGGCAGCCGATGGGGGCGGAGGAAAGCGCCTGTTTCACCGTCGATGCGGCGGGCTATGCCATGGCCGACGGCGGCTTCAATGCCACCTTGCGAGACTATGGGCGGCTGGGCCTGCTCTACCTCGAGAATGGCGGCGGCATCATCCCGCCCGGCTGGGTTGAGGCCACGCGCAACGGCAATCACGACATCTTCCACGAGCCCTATACGCTGTCGTTGCCGGAAGGCGCCTACCGGAACCAGTGGTGGATCGAAGACCCGCGCTCCCGCTCCATCATGGCGCGCGGCGTGTTCGGCCAGCTCATCTATGTGAACTGGGATCACAACATGGTGGCGGTCAAGCTGTCGAGCTGGCCCGACTTCCTCAACACCCATTACAACGTCGTCACCCTCAAGGCCCTTCACGCGATTGCCGGAGCCCTCACATGACGGATCTCGATCTCTGCTACCTGCCCGCCACCGAAGCCATCCGCCTGTTCAAGGCAAAGAAGCTCTCGCCGGCCGAGCTCATGGAAGCCACCATCCGCCGTGCCGAAGCAACGCAAAAGAAGGTCAATTGCCTGACCTACACGCATTTCGACGAGGCCATGGAGCTCGCGAAAAAGGCGGAAGCAAAATACGCCAGGGGCAAGAAGACCGGTGCACTGGAAGGCCTGCCCGTCGGCATCAAGGACGAGAGCTTCATCAAGGGCAAACCGACGTCGGGCGGCTCGCTGATCTACAAGGACCATATCGGCGATCATACGTCGCCGCAGAACGAGCGCATTCTCAAGGCCGGCGGCATCGTTCATGCGCGCACCGCCACGCCGGAATTCTCCTGCGCCGGCTATACCTGGTCAAGGCTCTGGGGCGTCACCCGCAATCCGTGGAATCCGAAATTCACGCCGGGCGGTTCGTCGGGCGGCACGGCGGCGTCGCTCGCCTGCGGGTCGTCATCCATCGCCACCGGGTCCGACATCGGCGGCTCGATCCGCATTCCGGCATCGACCTGCGGGCTCGTCGGCTACAAGCCGCCCTACGGCCGCAACCCCGACGATCCGCCGTTCAATCTCGACTTCTATTGCCACACGGGTCCGCTGGCGCGCACGGTGAAGGACGCGATCCTGCTGCAGAACGTGATGGCCGGGCCATCACCGTTCGATATCTCGACGCTGCGCCCGAAGCTCACGTTGCCCATGGACTACAAGCCCATCAAGGGCTGGAAGATCGCCTTCTCGATGGACCTCGGGTTCTTCGAAGTCGACAAGGATGTGCAGAAGAATACGCTGGCCGCGCTCGACGTGTTCCGTTCGCTGGGTGCCACGGTGGAAGAGGTCGATCTCGGCTGGACTCATGAGGTGCTGGATGCCGGCATGGACTATCTCCGGCATCTGTTCGGTGCCTCACTGTCGCGGCTTCTCAAGACGCGCAGCAAGGACATGACCACCTATGCCCGGCAGTTCGCCAGGGATGGGCAGAAGTCGAAAGCGGTGAACTTCGTCAGAACGCTTGATGTCGCCAACACGATGTACGCGACGCTGGGGCCGCTGCTCGAGCGATACAATGTGCTGGTGTGCCCGACGACCGCACTGCCGGCGGTGCCGGCCGATTTCGACCAGTCCAAGGATACGGTGAAGATCAACCGGAAGGCGGTGAACCCTTTCCTTGGCTGGGTGATGACGACGCCGTTCAACACCATGAGCCGCTGCCCGGTGCTGTCCATGCCGTCGGGACGGGCGAAGACTGGTGTGCCGACGGGCATCCAGATCGTCGGCCGCACCTATTGCGATGCCGACGTGTTCCGGGCCGGTCTCGCCTATGAGACAGCGCAAGGGCAATGGTTCCGCAACTCGGACACACGCCCCGCACTCTGAGGCAGCGGCGGCGGCCCTACTTTTCGTCGCCGCCCGTGCCGGTGCCGGCATTCTTCGTGCCCTTCGTGCCGCCCTTGGCGCCGCCACCCCTGTGCTTCCTGTCACCATTTCCGCCTTCGCACTTGCCATAGGCCGTCGCATGACCGGCAGGGCATTTGACCTTCGACTTGGCCTGCGCTTCGACCTGCATGGCAGAAAGGGCGACCATGGTGGCGACAACGCATATGATTTTTTTCATGGATTTTTGCTCCTGATCTCCGGGGCCTGATTGCCTCGATGACCGGACTCTAGGCGGGGCGAATGCCTGGCGCTGTTCCCATGGGAACATGGTGCCATGCAGCACCAATTATCGCACTTGCGAGCAATGGGAGCGGCAGCGCCTGGCAATGACATGTTTCGCGCGCGCGGCCATTGACAAGGTCAACAGTCCAGTATTGTACTATAAAAGAAAATGACGTGATCGAGGGATGGGCTGCCGTGGGCAGGCGCTGGAACACGGGTTCCGATCCGCGATGTTTTGGATTGTGAGGGAACAGGACGACCACTACAGTTCTCACGAGACTACACCTACACTTGGATTGAGCTGGCGGCCGGATGGTCCTGCCGCCGCTCAAGATCCCCGCAAGGCATATGAAAAGGTCCACGGGGTTAGCAGTCGTAGCCGCCAGAAAAGGCAATTGGGAGGAGAAAACCATGATCAAGACCATGTTGAAAGCGCTCACCGGCACTGTTGCTGCCGTGGGCTTCGCATCCGCTGCGTTTGCCGGACCCGATGTGGTGTCCGGCCCCGGCGTGCTGCCGGATTGCTTCGCGCCGAAGTCTGCCGATACCAAGTTCTTCCAGTGGAAGAAGAAGGATGGACCATACCGGATCGCCCTGGCCAACGGCTTCGTCGGCAACACCTGGCGGATTCAGATGATCAAGACCGCCAAGGCCTATTCCGAGCAGCCTGATGTCGCCAAGGACATCAAGGAACTCAAAGTCGTGTCGACCGGCACCGATGTCGCCGCCCAGATCGCGGCCATCGAGAACTTCATCAACTCGGGCTATGACGCCATTCTCACCATCGCTGTCAATCCGACGGCCTTCACACCCGTGATCAAGAAGGCCAACAGGGCCAATGTCGTGCTGGTGCCGTTCGACAATACGTTCGATTCGGACGAGGTCATGATGGTCAATGAGGACCAGCTCGAAATGGGCAAGATCATGGGCCGCTGGATCACCAAGAACGTGCCGAACGGCGGCAAGATCCTGGAAGTGCGCGGCCTGCCCGGCAACTCGGTTGACCGTGACCGCCATTTGGGTTTCCGCGAGATCGTCGAGGCCGCTGATGCGCCCAAGTACGAGATCGTGGAAGTGGTCGGCAACTGGGACGACGGCACCGCACAGAAGGTGACCGCCGACGCCGTCGCCGTTCACAAGCACTTCGACGGCATGTTCGTCCAGGGCGGCTCCACCGGTGCGGTGCGTGCGCTGATGGACGCCGGGCATCCGTTTATCCCGGTGGCGGGCGAAGCCGAAAATGGCTTCCGCAAGTTGTGCGCCGAACACGCCAAGGACGGGTTGCTGTGCTCGTCGGCTGGCCAGTCGCCGGGCCTCGTCGCCATCGCCATGAAGTCCGCCATCTCTGCACTCAAGGGCGATGTCATGCCGCAATTCGTGTCGGTGCCGATCCCGCTCACCGAAAACCCGGACTTCAAGCCGGGCGAGAACTACTATCCGGATCTCGGTGACAACTTCTTTACGCCCAACGAGTTCCCGCCCTGCGGCGTGAACATCAAGGCGACCGAAATCATGGGACAGTCGGAGTCCGACCAGTAAGAAAGCGCCGGAAGCAGTTGAGGTCCGGCGGAGGCCAGTGGCTTCCGCCGGACCGCTGCCCGGACCAACTCCATGGCTGACCGCGTTCCCCTTCTCGAACTGAAACACGTCTCCAAGCGCTACGGCGGTATCGCGGCGCTGACCGAGGTCGATTTTGTGGCCTACCCCGGCGAGATTCACGCCGTGCTGGGCGAAAATGGCGCTGGCAAATCGACCCTCATCAAGATCGCGTCAGGCGTCACCGACCCGACGGAAGGCGAGCTTCTGGTCAACGGCAAGGCGGTCAATTTCCGCTCCCCGACGGAAGCCATGCGCGAAGGCGTCGTCTGCGTCTTCCAGGAACTCTCGCTGCTGCCGGACATGACGGTGGCCGACAATTTGTTTCTCGCCGATCCCCCGAAGAAGGGCGGTTTCATCGACGCCGCGGCGCAACGCGCCCGCGCCATTGAACTTCTCAAGCGTGTCGGCTGCGAAGAAGTCCATCCGCTCGACCTCGTCAAGAACCTGCCGTTGTCGCGCCGCCAGATGGTGGAAATCGCCAAGGCGCTGGCCAAGAAACCGAAGCTTCTGATCCTCGACGAAGCGACATCGGCGCTCACCGCAAAGGACGTCGAGCGCATCTACCAGATCATCCGGGACCTGAAGGCCGAGGGGGTCGGCGTCCTCTACGTCTCTCACCGCATGCATGAGATCGAAGCGCTCGCCGATGTTGCGACGGTGTTCCGCAATGGCCGCAAGATCGAGACCTTCAAGAAGGGCGAACGCTCCGTGCATGACATCATCCAGATGATGATCGGCCGCGAGGTGAGCCATCACTATCCGCCCAAGCCCGCTTATGACCCCAACCGCCCGGTCGCATTGCAGGTCTCCGGTCTGAGTTGGGGCCGCGAACTGAAAGACATCTCCTTCACTGCCGGCAAGGGCGAGATCGTCGGCCTCGGCGGGCTTGATGGCCAGGGCCAGCGGTCATTGCTTCTGGCGCTGTTCGGCGTGCTCAAGGGTGTCGACGGCAAGGTGGCCGTCGACGGCGAACCGATGCCGCTCACCGGGCCGCGCGCCGCCATGAGGGCAAAACTTCCGATGGCCTTGATCCCGGAAGACCGCAAGGTCGAGGGCCTGATGCTGCCGATGAGCGTGCGGGACAACCTGACGCTCGCCTCCCTGTCGCGGATGCGCAAGGGCCTGGGCATCGATCAGGCCAAGGAGAACGCGGCCGTGAAGTCGATGGTCGAGCGCATCCAGATCAAGGCGCCCAACTCGGCGGCCCCCGTGGCGACGCTGTCGGGCGGCAACCAGCAGAAGGTGGTGCTGGCCAAGTGGCTGATGACGGAGCCGGGAATCATCCTGCTCAATGATCCCACCCGCGGCATCGACGTCGGCACCAAGCAGGAAATCTACAGGCTGCTGCGCAACCTTGCCTCGGAAGGCCGGACCATCATCTTCTACTCGACCGACTACGCCGAGCTCATCGGTTGCTGTGACAAGGTGCTGATCCTCTATGCGGGCAGCATCAACAGGGAACTCAAGGGCGAAGAGTGCACCGAGCACAATCTTCTCGCGGGCGCGCTCAACATCGAATCAACACCGGAGAGGGCCGCGTGAGCGACTGGCGCTATCACATCTCGCACAATCTCGGCACGCTGACCGCCGTCGGTCTCTTCGTGCTGATGTTCGTCGTCTACATCAGCAATCACGAGGCGGGACTCACACCTGCCGTCGCCACCACGGCGGCCAACAAGGCAGTGCTGCTGGCGCTCGTCGCCATGGCGCAGACGTTGCCGGTGCTGACCCGCGGCCTCGACCTGTCGGTCGGCATGATCTTCGTCATGGCCAATTGCCTGGCCTCGGCCATCGTGGTCGGCAGTCTTGGCGAGGGCTTCATCGGCTGTGTGGGTGTGCTGGCCATGGGAGTGGCCGCAGGTTTCGTTAACGGCGCCATCGTTGTCTGGGGGCGGTTGCAGCCCATCATCACGACCTTGGCCACGGGTGCCGTCTACTATGGCATCGCGCTTTGGATCAGGCCGACGCCTGGCGGCGACGTGCAGTACGATATCGCGGACTTCGTCACCGGCCAGCTGTTCGAGACCATTCCCACGTCGCTGGTGGTGCTGCTGGTGGTGGTGCTCGTCGTCTGGATTCCATATCGCAAGACGGTGCTCGGCCGCGGCGCCTATGCCGTCGGCTCCAACGAACAGGCGGCCTACATGTCGGGTGTTCCGGTGGCCAAGGCCAAGCTCATGGCCTACACCCTGGGCGGCTTTCTGGCATCGCTCGGCGGTCTCATCCTCACCTTCAACACCTATTCGGGCGAGGCCTCGGCAGCCATCGGCGGCACCTATACGCTCAACTCCATCGCCTCGGTGGTGATCGGCGGCACTTCGCTGTTCGGTGGCTGGGGTTCCGCCATTGGCTCGATCTTCGGCGCCTTCGTGCTGCGCACAATCGAGGATCTGCTGTTCGTCTTCGACCTGCCGCCCTTGTGGCAGCCCCTGTTCCAGGGCGTGGTTCTTCTGGTCGCCATCAGTCTCGGTGCCGTCCGCGTCTTCCGCATCCGTAACCGGCTCGAGCTCTTCACATGAACGCCGCGACCGCGACCATCAATCGTCTGGGCCTCGACCTGCCGGTCGTCGTCGCCTTTGGCTGCATTATCATTCTGCTGCTGGGGGGCGCGCTCTATTCGCCCGAATTCCTGTCGCCGGAATACCTGTTGCAGCAGCTCCAGGTAGCCGCCTTCCTCGGCATCATCGCCTCAGGCGCCATGATGGTGATCCTGCTCGGCCACATCGACCTGTCGATCCCGTGGACGGTGACGGCGGGCGCCATGATGGCGACGGCACTCGGCGGCTGGATCGGCACACCCGGCGTATGGCTGGCCATTCCGTTCGGCATCTTCTGCGGCGCCATCATCGGCTTCCTCAACGGCCTTGGCGTCGCCTATCTCCGGCTGCCATCGATGATCTTCACGCTGGGCATGAATGCGGTTGTGCAGGGCCTGATGGTGCTGCACACGGGCGGCTTCGCGCCGCAGGACCATGCCACCGATGCCATGCACTTCCTGGCGGTGAAGCGTACCATTCTCGGCATTCCCAATGCGCTGTTCATGTGGGCGCTGGTGGGCATCGTGGTCATCCTGCTGTTGCGGCGCACCGCCTTCGGCCGTGCCGTCTATGCCATCGGCAACCGTGAATCCGTCGCCTATCTCTCCGGCATCAACACCAATCGTGTGTTGATCGGCTGCTTCGCCTTCTCCGGTGCGTGCGCCGCCTTCTCGGGTGTGCTGCTGGCGGGCTACTCCACCAAGGCCTATCAGGCGATGGGCGATCCATACCTGCTGCCCGCCATTGCCGCCGTCGTGCTCGGCGGCACCAACATCCTCGGCGGGCGCGGCAATTATCTCGGCACCATTGCCGGTGTCATTCTGATCACCC